>NZ_JBSREC010000051.1:0-48235 GCF_055145805.1 Methanomicrobium sp.
TCTTCTGCGCTCGCGACAGGGTGGGGATAAAACCGTTTTACTACTCCTATACAAAGACAGGTATTGTCTTTGCATCCGAAATCAAGGCACTCTGCAAAAATCCGGAAACCGGCAACAGTGTCAATGATGAAAAATTGATTACATTTTTAAAATGGGGTCTTTCAGACTATGACTCCGAAACTATGTTTGAGGGAATATTCCAGCTATTGCCCGGCCATTTTATGGCAATTGCAGATGATTCAACACGTATAGAAAAATACTGGGATACAAAGCCATCAAAAGAAGCAGTCTCCAAAAATATCTCCGATAATGAACTTTCACAGGATTTTCTGACACTTTTAAGGGATTCTGTAAAACTACACTTAAGAAGTGATGTACCTGTAGGAACGTGCCTTTCAGGCGGCCTTGACTCATCAACAATAACAGCGCTTATAAACGAGATCAAGAAATATAAAAACATCTCAGGCGAAAATTCGGCACAGAACACATTTTCGGCTGTGTTTTCCGACAAAAGATTTGATGAGAGTGAATTTATCGATATTGCCATTAGATCATCGGATGTAAATGCACATTTCATAAAACCGGACCCAAAGGAATTGTGGGGTGATCTCAATCACCTCATATACTCAAACGATGAGCCGTTTTTGCAGCTAACGCTATATTCCCAGTACTGTGTGATGAGGGATATCAGCAGAAATGTAAAGGTTGTTCTAGATGGCCAGGGTGCTGATGAGATGCTGGGCGGATATATTGCATACTTTTACTGTTATATAATGAATCTCATTAAATCAGGACATCTTATAAGGGCTGTTTCTGAAGGCTATGGTGTATCAAAAAATCACAGGAGCTTTTTGAAATATGCAGCCTCACAGTTTTTTGTAAGGAAAAAAAGAAGGGGGCTTATTAAAGGTGAGGAGATTCCGCTAAAGAGGTATCAAGGAAGCCTGAATGAAGCCCTTGATTGCGACCTGAAAAGCACAAATCTTCCGTACCTTCTCCACTGGGAAGACAGAACATCAATGGCATTTTCGGTCGAGGCAAGAGTGCCTTTTTTGGATTACAGGGTTATTGAATTTTTGACATTGCTTCCGGCTGATCAGAAAATCCGAAGGGGCGTTACAAAATACATATTAAGAAAAGCAATAAAGGGAATTGTCCCTGAAAAAATCCGCTGCAGAATGGATAAGAAAGGATTTTCAACCCCTGAAGAGGTCTGGATGAAAGAAGACTTAAAAGATGAAATTTTAGGGGTTATCAATTCCGAATCGTTTAAAAAGCGAAAATACTGGGATTTTGAGAAGGTCAGAGAAGAGTATGAAAATTTTCTTTCAGAAAGATCAGAATATTCATCTGAAATCTGGAGGATTGTCTGCACTGAACTCTGGCTGAGAATCTTTTTTGACAGCCGGTCAGACGGATGTGCTCTCCCAGACCCTCATATCCTTCCAAAGATATAAAAGCCCGACAATTAAGTAAAACTGATTGAGTATAAATGTGGATATAATGTTTTTCTTAAAAACTAAATTAAATCCGCCCCCTGCCAGAACAAATAAAAGGCAGTATAGTGGGTTTATCAGGAATAATCCTGCAGAAAACAAAATTCCACCTGCAAAAAAAAGTGACGGACATAAAACATACATCATTATTCGCAAAGGGTAAAAACGTCTTGAAAAAGGCCTTTTTACACGCAGAAGATCAGTGTTTGCAAGCGTTGCTTCAATGAGCCTTTTTGCCCGCCTGATTTTTTGTTTATACTGCTTTTTTACTTTTGGCGGAATTTTCTCATACACTAATGCGTCAATCTCGTATACAGCCCGAAAGCCCTTTCTTATCGCCTCAAATGCAGTATTTGCATCATCCGCTCCCTTCCTCTCATTGATTAATGTGATTATATCTTTTTTAAATGCGACAAGTGCACCGTTGAAATTGTAGGTTGAATCAACAGCACTCTCCCAGTCACACATCCGGCCATAAAAATTCCTGTATATATTTTCCATTCCTGCAAGATTTTCAGAAGAAGATTTCGGCTCAGGCAGGACTTCAGCACAGACTGCAGCAATTGTTTCATCACTTAAAAGGCGTGAAATGAGAATTTTTAAGGTATCTTCCTTGAAAAATTTGTTTGCATCTGTTGTTACAATGATATCATATTCTGCCTCTTTTATGGCAAGGTTATATGATCTGTTCGTACCTTTCCTCTCGCTGTTTGAAAAGATTTTAAAAATTATGCCATTCTCTTCAAATGCCTTTTGTGCGAGAACTCCGGTTTTGTCCGATGAGCAGTCATCTATGAATAATATCTCATATCTGTCTTTTGGATAATCAGATTTTGCAAGATTTTCAATTCTTCTCTTTATAACCGCCGATTCATTGTAGGCGGATATTATTATGCTTAATTTGGGAAGATTTTTGCATATATTTACTTTTGAACTCTTTTTCCCGGCATATATACCAATTAAATAGTAAAAATAAGGAATTGCTGAGACAATGACCATTAATATTGATATTTTTATTAGCATTTATTTTACCAGTTCCATCTGATTAAACAAAATCTTATATTAAAGATTATTATTCCCGGGTTTACTAAAAATTGCTCCCTGCAATATGTATGCTCCGGAATCAGGAATATATCTTCTGTCATATGATTCTTTCTCAAGTGTGTAGTTATTGAAAAAGTCCTTAAAATCATTGCCCACTCCGTTATGTGGCGATACAACAAGCCATATCTTGTTGTATTTTTCTGAATTATTATATATCTCATCCTCTATTTTTTCTGTATCGATCGGCAGATAGTAAATTTCTGAATTCCCTCTGTAATAATACTTGAAATAATCAACATTAGCACCTCCTATAAAGATAACTTTGTCATTAGACTCTGAATACTCATTTAAATACTCTGCTGTTCCTTTCCAGTCCTGTTTTTCAATTTGATAACCAAAAAAGCTCATAGGTATGTAAAAAACGGATAGCAATATCAATATAATTATAGCCACAGAGTGTGGTTTATAAAATTTATTTTTTTGATTTTCTGTTTTCTTATCAAACAGCTTTGAGATAATTATATCATTTAAATATAAAATTCCGTTTGAAATAAAAATTAAATACGGAGGTATGCAAAAAAGCATATACCTCTCAACAAACACAACCTTACCGGTTAACAGATTTACAATCACACATAAGAATATTGGTAAACTCAACCAAAGAAACAAAAAGAAAGAAGCATGTCCCTTTTTTTTGAAGGAATAAATTAGTCCTGCAATTAACAGAGAGACAAAAAAAATCCCTACAATAATTAATAATAATGAACTATACACTCCAAATAGTTCGGCAATTGGAAAATAACCAGGCGATACTGTAAAAGTTCCAAAAGTCTGATAAATTCTCGGAATAATATTTTGATTTCCAAAATTCAAACCAGTTTGCACAAGCTTAAATCCGACTGAATTGATAAAATACGGCAGAAATAAGAGACCAATTATAAAAAAAGAGAGAAAAAGCTTCAGAGTGTTACAATTGCAAAAGGGATTTGAAGATCTGAATAATTCAAATCTTCCACAAAAAAGAAGAAATAAAAAATATAAAGCCTCAACCAGAACAAGCAAAACAGCGAAAGAATGAGTCAGAAGCAACAGTAATGTAGATATAACAAAAAATGCTGAATTTTTAATATTTGTATCTTTCAAGGCCTTTATAAAAAAATATGCGGATAAAAGTGACATAAAAACAAAAAGTGAATATGGCCTTCCTTCCTGGGAATACCAGATCAGTATTGGAGATATTGAAAATATAAATGCACTTATCAGAGCTGATTTTTGGTTAAATAATTCCTTAGCTAAGAGATATACTAAATAAATTGAACATATACCCAAAATGGCTTCAGGTAACCTGATGAAGAAATCCGGATTGTTTCCTAAATGAATTGGAAAATAAATTAGTAAAACCTCTATAGGTGAAAAATAAGAAAAATTTTTTAAAACAGCAAGGATAGTATCAGAATTTATTACATAATCAAGTAAAATTAATTCATCCATCCAGAGGCTTTTATCACCAATCTTATAGAGCCTTAAAAAAGAACCTAATATCATGATCAGAACAAGCAGATAATTATGAGAGAAAAAATCCCTGATTGAATTACCAAAGTCTCTGAAAGATATTTCATAATTCATTGATAAAATATTAGGAATTAAACAATAAAAAAGCTGACTTTCTTTAAATTTTTTTAATCCTGTCTAACTGTCCGCACATATCTCATATGACAAAACAAATATGCCTGAGACCTTACAGTTATTTTTATTCATATTTTAAAGGAATTAATTCTAATTGACCGGAGATTACCACAAATATTTATTTCTTCTCTGCCAAATAATATCTGTTAATTAAATATTGCTAACTTACCCAAATCAAAAAAGGACTTAAAAACACCATGATCTACCTCATAACAGGCGGCGCCGGTTTCATCGGTAGCAATTATGTCAATCATCTTATCGAAAATAAGCAGAAGGTGATTATTCTTGATTCACTCACCTATGCAGGCAATCTGGAAAACATATCTGTGAATCTTAATGAAGATTCCATTCTGATACCTGCAACCCAAAAACGGCTCTCATCAATTCATATTGAGGCTGAGTCAGCATCCATAGATGTTGATTATGATATCATTGCAGAAAAGAGACGTCTTGCATATAAAACTGCCCGCTTTAATGCACGAAACATAGCATTGGAATCAATTGCTGATGAAACTGAGCAGTTACTTAGGACGAATTCTCTGGTCTTTGTATATGGCTGTATCTCCGATTCAGATCTCGTCCAAAATCTCATGCAGATATCCGATATTGTAGTAAATTTTGCAGCAGAAACACATGTTGACAGGTCTATTTTAAACCCCGATATGTTCATCAGGACCGATGTATATGGAACTTATGTTCTGCTTGAAGCTGCACGTAAGTGTGAGAATCTTAAAAAATTTATTCATATCTCGACAGATGAAGTATATGGTGTTGCAACAGATCACAGTTTCACAGAGTCTGATCCGATAAATCCACGCAACCCCTACTCAGCAAGTAAGGCTGCAGCAGACCGGCTGGTATATGCCTATAATCAGACATATGGACTCCCCGTCACTATCGTACGCCCATCAAATAACTTTGGACCCTCCCAGTACCCGGAAAAACTAATTCCACTGATGACAATTAAGGCACTAAGAAACGAACCTCTGCCGGTCTATGGTGACGGACGACAGATTCGTGACTGGCTTTATGTCAAAGACACTGTAAGGGCACTTGACTGTATTATAAATGAGGGCTCTGTTGGTGAGGTATACAATATTGCAGGCAGGAATGAGAGAGAGAATATTGATATAGTGCGTTTCATCCTGCAAACACTTGGCAAACCTGAGACACTCATACGCCACATTGAGGATCGGCCCGGACATGATCGCAGGTACTCTCTGGATGATACAAAATTATGTGAGGAACTTAGGTTTAACCATACAGGAAACTTTGAAACCAATATGACCTCAACAATTCAATGGTATGCTGACAACCCGGAATGGTGGCAGCAGATTATCGACTACGACAGTGAATATAAGTTGTTCATGCAGACTTTGTATGGATCAAAGCAAAAAGCTGAGTGAAATGAAAGGTATTATTCTTGCAGGCGGGAGCGGTTCGCGACTCGCCCCAATAACTCTGGCAATGAGTAAACAACTGATCCCGATTTACGATAAACCAATGATCTACTACCCGCTATCAGTGCTTATGCTGGCAGGAATACGGGATATTCTCATTATCTCAACTCCTGATCATATAGATCTTTATAAAAAATTATTCAGTGATGGATCCTGGTTAGGGCTCAATATTTCGTATATTATTCAGGAAAAACCAAAAGGAATTGCAGATGCGTTTATTGTTGGGGAAGAATTTATTTCCGGGGACAAGGTCGCACTTATTTTAGGAGATAATGTCTTCTATGGCCAGGGTTTCTCACCATTATTGCAGGAAGCTGCATCATTAACCAGCGGTGCGGTAGTTTTTGGGTATTATGTCCATAATCCGGAGGAGTTTGGTATTGTTGAGTTTGATAATAATGGATCTGTTGTCTCTCTTGAAGAGAAACCAGAAAAGCCAAGATCACATTACGCCATTCCCGGACTTTATTTCTATGACGAATCCGTTGTTGATATTGCAAAGCGGTTGAAACCCTCAGCACGGGGGGAACTTGAAATTACGGATCTAAACCGGGAGTATCTCAATATGGGAAAGTTAAACGTGAGGCTTTTGGGAAGAGGATTTGCATGGCTTGATACCGGAACGTATGACGGACTCCTTGAAGCATCCAATTTCGTTGGAACAATCCAGAAAAGGCAGGGATTGTACATCGCCTGTATTGAAGAAATAGCCTATAATAAAGGATATATCGACAAAGACAAACTCATTGCGAGAAGTAAAAAACTGGATAAAACTGATTATGGAAAATACCTTCAAACCATAGCAGAGCCTGACTGAGAAGAGAATCATGATTTAAAAAATCATAAGATATTATCCGGGGATTTTAAGAAAAAAGGTTATGGAAATGACTAAATGCATAATTTTTGGAGGAAACGGGTTTATTGGTTCTCATCTGGCCGAAAAACTGGTCAGAAAAGGATATGAAGTAAAAATATTTGGAACATTCCAGTACGGCACAGAAAATTTATCTGGCTGTATAAATGATGTGGAATTAATAAAAGGGGATTTTCTAAATTACAATGATGTTTCATCCGCATTGAAAGACACGGATATCCTGTTTCATTATATAACCAATACAACTCCTGCATCAAAATCCTCAACTCCTGTTTTCGACATCGAGAAAAATATTATTGGTTCTGTTAAACTTTTTGAAGCTGCTCTTGAAAATAATGTTGAAAAGATTATATATCCCTCATCCGGCGGGACAATATACGGGGAGACAGATGGAGAGCCAATCAGTGAAGACTATCCTAAAAATCCTGTTAGTCCCTATGCAATATCAAAATTTACTATTGAGAGATACCTTGAATATTTTTACCGCAACTATGGCATTAAATATTCCATCCTCCGTTATTCAAATCCCTTTGGAGAACGGCAAAATCCGCTTGGAAAGCAGGGAGTGATTCCGGTGTCCCTGTATAAAATATTGCACAGTGAACAGCCGGTTATTTTCGGAGACGGAACTGCAGTAAGGGACTATATTTACATAAATGACGCCATTGACGCAACTCTTGCTGTTTTAGAGAGTAATACAAACGAAAACATATTTAATGTTGGCAGCGGGGAGGGACTTTCGTTAAACCAGTTGATTGACATGATGTCAGAAATTACAGGAAAGGGTATAAATCCGGTTTACACAGATGATTCCCGGAATAATATTTCAAAAATCGTCCTTGATATCTCCAGGATCTCAAATACTACCGGCTGGACACCACAGGTCAGTATGTACGATGGGATTTTAAAAACATGGAACTGGTTAAAAAAAGAGTATTGAACAGTATTTTACGGATCGCAGGACACCGCAGCGGGCAGTTAATCTGGTTTACTAATTAACTAAAATGTTCAAAAGTATAAAGAAAACAGATCAAAAAAATTACATATCCGATTTCATTTTAAATGACACAAAATATTTTCCGCCAAGTGGTATTTTTTGGATATATCTCTCCAATGGGCTGAAATTTTGATATTTAGGGGGGAAAAACATAAAATAGCCTTTCAGGCATGGAAGGTAACCTGATGACATAAATAAAGATTTCATATATTTTAGAGATAACAATGTCGCATTTTGATCAAGTGAGCAGTTTCGGACAATATGCCGCGTTATTGGATTATAAGGATTATGCTCCAGTACAACAACAACCCCGTTTTTTCGCAGATAAGAACTGATTGTATCTAAAAAATATTTATGATCCTCCGGTTCGATGTGATGAAATACATCAGGGATTAGTATAACATCAAACAAATCTTTCATCTCGTTATTTTTTCCAATAACAAAAAAATCCATATCCGGATATCTCTCTCTTGAAACTTCGAGACTTTTTTCTGATACATCACAGCCGAATATTTTTGAATGAGGGTATTTATTTTTAATAAAAGAAAGATTATTCCCAATTCCGCAGCCATACTCCAGAATATTCTCAGGTTCAATATTCATACGGTTTGTAATCTGCTTTAAAATATCCGCCTTTGATTGTGGAAAAAATTGCAGTTCATTACTTTTTGCAATAAGGGATAGATCTTCTTTCAGGATTGCATCATATTTATCTACAAATACATCGAAATCAGCCTGGCCTGTATCAGTCTCTTTATCTTCTTTTTTACCCATCCCCTGACCTCTAAATGAACAAAACGAAATTGATTTTTTTAAAAGAATCCTTACTAAAATGAGGTCTTATCATACTTCAAGGTTATGTCAGTATCAACCTTAAAAATGGTTATTGTCCGATTAATACCAAATACTGTTGTATAGATGCTCAGATAGTAGTACGACATCTGTAAATATAAAAAAAGCCAAAATTACTTGCTTATGAAGGTTCTTGATCACCCGTACTTTTACTCCCGGCTCATGAAATTTTTAGGAGCCGACAGACAAGAGCTAAATCAATATATAAAGCCTCAAAAAGGAGATAAAATATTAGATATTGGATGTGGACCGGCAGATATTTTATTGAATCTTCCCTTTGGTATTCAATACACAGGTATTGATTTTAATGAGAAATATATAAAATCCGCCCAAAAAAAATTTGGGGATAAAGGAACTTTCATTGTAGGTGATATCTCAGATTATGATTTATCCTTCAAAGAATCATTTGATTTAGTTCTCTCACTAGGTGTTATCCACCATTTACCGGATCAGCATGCAGTTAAGTTACTTAATGACGGGTACCGCTGTCTAAAGGAAGGAGGAAAACTTATAACTCTCGATAATGTTAAAGGGGACTGGATTGGGGTGATTAACAGAATTGCGCTAAGCCTTGACAGGGGTAAATTCATCAGAGATAAAACTGAATATTTAGCTCTATTCTCAAAATTTCCTGATGTGAAATGTACAATAATCAGATCCAAACTGATAATACCATATTATTATATCATATGTGAAATAAGCAAGACTCAAAATGAAAATTTCGATGATTGAAATAAATATGTTAATTTTTTTAATTCATCTCATATTTAAAAATTGAAAACCACTATTCCTGACACAATCAGTCCGATCCCAACAAGCATCCTCCCGGAGATCTTTTCTTTCAAAAGTCCCCATGACAACCCCGCCACCACCACAAAGTTGAGTGATGCAATGGCATAGAAAAGCTTTAGAGGTACTACCTGCATCGCAATAACCGAAATAATCGTTGTGAACAGAAGCAGTCCATAAGCACTGATTGTATACCTGTTTAGATAGACAGCAAGGAAACATGCATCTATGCCACATCCATTCTGTGAGCCCTTTTTTAAAAGCACCTGGCTAAAGCCGGTAAGCAGAACCGCAAGTAAGACAAGGGCTATGGAAATAAACATGATTCACCTCCGTATTTATGAGAAAGCACAGCAATTCCTATAGATATGATAACCAATCCTATGATATTTGCCACACTAATTCCTTCATGAAATAAAATTGCCGATGCGAACAGGATGATAAAGTTGAAAAGACTCATGAAAGGATATGCAAAAGAGAGAGGATAGTGTATCAATGCCTGCTGCCAGACGATTGCCTGGAGAAAAAGGAAGAAAATAAAGATAAAATAAAATGGATTTAGAATTAAATCAAAAATCGGGAGATCAACAGACGTTAAAGCTGCATATTTTGCAAAGATTCCTCCTAATGCCTGAAAAAAAATAGATAATAGTATAAAGATGAAATATTTGGGATGAACCATATTATAATTCCATTTCTTCAATGACATATTGTTGACCATAGGAGGTTTCCATAAGAATTCTCCTTAAATATTCCCCAATAATCCCCATAGAAAGTAATAACAGACCGCCTATGAAAGTAATTGCAACTATTAAAGAGTTCCATCCCATTAACCCATATGCAGGATCGATAATTTTTTGATATATAATCCATATGGAGATAAAAATACTGATAATACTTGTTAATATACCAATATACGAGACAAGTAACAGAGGCCAGGAAGAATAATTAATAAATAAATTTAATGAGTATTTAAAATATTTTATAAGGCCATAGTTAGATTTTCCAACATTTCGCTCATGATGAATTACATCCACATTTCCAATTTTTTTACTTGTTGTCGATTGTATTACCAGACCATAAATAAACGGATATGAACTTTTAATAGCAATCATGTTTTGCACAACAGAATGTGTATATATACCAAATGAGGAAAGAAAAATATTGCATGGTATATCAAGTAATTTATGAATTCTATTCTGAAACACCTTACTAAGTATATTTGCGACCCAATTGGAGTTTTTTGGCTCATATTTGCCATAAACAACATTGAAACCGGTATTGATATGCTCTATGAGTTTAGGTATTTCTTCAGGTGGATGTTGCAGATCATCATCAAGGGTAATTACATAGTCTCCATTGGTATATTTAAAGCCACAAAGAGTTGCATTATGTTGACCAAAATTCCGGGCAAGGTGAATTATTTTCAAATTTTCTTTATTTAGATATAGATCATTTAAGATATTCCAGCTATTATCCTGACTATTATCATCAACCAGGATTATCTCATAAGAATAATTAAGATCACAGAATACCTGTTCTATTCTGTTTATTAATTCAGGTAGTGTATGTTCTGCATTATACACCGGAATAACAACAGAAAAAAGAGGACTATTATCTTTCATATTTATCTCCAACCTGCTTTGAATAACCTATATTTTTATTAAACACCACAATTTATTGAGTGCAATGGATTTTGTTTGTGACTATGCTTTCTAATAATTAGTGCCATTTCAGCGGCATGAAACATGAATCTTAACAACTGAAATTGTATCTATTTTTTCTTATAATTATCAAGTTTTCTTTATAATTAATTGATTTGACAGATATAAGAGAATTTCCAAAAAAAAAGAAAATAGGCATACCTCCTCTTTCTACGGGATATAAAATTCATAGAAAAATACGCTGAAGAAAAATAATATTAAGATGAGAATTTTTTTTAATCACTTTTCTCGATTATAATGAGACCACCAAATTAATTAACAATTAAAGTAACCAAAAAATATAGAAATAAATAATATAAAAAAAAGATTGATATTTATTTTCCTCTCACAAGCGGCATGGAAAGATGTCTCCTCGCAACAGGCGGGACTTCATGCCATCCTAAAGACAATGTCCTCTCAGCAACAGATAAATCCGGAATCACTGACTTCGCACCGCATTTGCGGCACTTATATCCCTTATCCTTCCCTGCACTTGTCATCCGTTTTTTACATTCAGGGCAAAGAGGAGGCTTCTTTATTATATCTTCAGCAAGGGATTTGATGAAGATTTTCTCAACATTCACACTTTCGTTTTTAAAACTCCCGCAGACAAGTACGTGGTCTCCTTCCCTTAAACCCCTGATTATGTCCCGAAATCCCTTTGTCGGCTCATATGCCATGCAGCGGACAGAATAATCCCCGCTCTTAATTGCAAAAGCCACATGACCGCCCTCGCCTGTAACCGGCACTTTTGAGACGACACCTTTTAGTCTGTATGAGCGGCCGTTTTGAACTGATGCGATATCAGAATCAACAAGATGTGCATCAGTTCCCTGATTTGTCCGATAGACAGTCTCCCTTTCAGGCTCTTCTGATTTAATGTATGAACGTGCCTCCAAAACCCGCTCAGGCGACTCACCCCTGATCCCGAAAAGAACAGGGTCAGGAGTATGCGGGACGCAGACAACAACACTGTTTTTTAGGTCAACAGAGTCCCAGGTATGCGGGTACGTCATCTTTTCGGCAAGGAATATGGTTTCATTTGAAACTTCTCTGATTCCCTTTGAGAAGGGACTTCTGTACGCCAGGACTTCATATGTAAAATCTGAAAAATCCGCTGAAACCGCTGCTGTCGCGCCGATAAGCCCGCGTCTTATCTTCCATCCCTTATAGAGGGCTTTGGACTGCAAAAGGATTGATTCCGCCTCCTCAATTGTACAGAAATCCCTGAGCGCCTTATTGTAAAATTCAGTTGAGAGCAGAGAGTCACATACGACAACGCCCGGATTTGTGTTTTCGCACTCAAACTCGGAAAATTCTTCTACAAGACTGCATGCAATCGAAAATGCCCTCTCTTTGTCGCCGGGATTTTTGCCGTCTGCGACAATACATACTGCGGCATTGCCTCTTGTTTTATGAGGTGCATTGGGATTTAGGCGCACAAGAAGTCTTTCGGTGATGGAAAAACCTGCATCTTTTAGCCTGTCGCATAAAAGAGCCCCCAGGTACGTAGTACACATCCCGCCTGGTGAGTCCGTGTCGTCAATTCCAATTCTGATAGTGCTCAAAAATCCGCTCCTCATTTTTCGTTATAATACAGTACTAATTATATAGTTACATTCTCTAAAGAAACCTTAACAAAATGTCCCATGAGAGACTTCTCCAGACAGTTGTAAGTGTGCTTATAATGGCAGGCTACAATGTTTCCGAGCGCTGCGGATTGCGTCCGCGCAGTTTTGACCTGATTGCGCGAAAAGGCGACAATATACTGATAATAAAAATAGTTCCGCATATCGACAGCGTGGGAGAGGAAAGTGCACGTGACCTTGCAATAATCGCAAAGCACCTCAATGCAAAGCCTTTCATCATCGGAGAGAAGGCAAGGGATTTCGAACTTGAAAGAGGAGCGGTTTATTTAAGATACGGAATAATCGCAACAAGCTCAACGACACTCTATGACTTTTTTGTGGATAATGTTCCGCCGCTTGTATATGCACAGCCCGGCGGCCTCTATGTAAACATAAACGGAGGAAGGGTCAGGGAACTGCGTGAGCGGCGGAGCATGTCCCTTGGTGATCTTGCAGGATCTCTTGGTGTTTCCAGAAGAACAATATCAAAATACGAGGGCGGGATGAGCACAACGCTTGATATTGCAATAAAACTTGAGGAATTATTTGACACTGCAATTGTTGAGGCTATAAATCTTTTATCACATACCCCTATCAGCGACCAGGATGAGGAGAAAGCCTCTGAACACAGCAAAAAAGAAAACATTCCCCATGATTTTGAAAGAATGGGAATGGAGACTCATACTATGCAGAGGGCTCCTTTTGAGGCTCTCTGCGTATATGAGAAGGAGACAATATTAACAGGCTATGGTACTGCGCAAAAGACCTTAAGACGCGCTGCACTCATAGGAAACATCTCTGATATCACCAATTCAAAAGCCGTCTGCGTTCTGACAGACTACAAAAAAAGAAAGAAGATCGGCAAAACCCTGATAATAGGCGAAGAAGAACTCTCAACTCTGGATGAAGGCTCAGACCTTATAGAGCTCATCGACGAGTGACAATATATATATAGAACCACAAACCACTTTTTTAAGACATTAATAGGAGAGAATAATTATGGCAGCAAATCTTGGCGGTCAGCCAATCTTTATTTTAAAAGAAGGAAGCCAGCGCACACGCGGACGCGATGCGCAGAGTGGCAATATTGCAGCAGCAAAAGCTGTTGCAGGTGCAGTTCGTACAACACTCGGTCCAAAGGGCATGGATAAGATGCTCGTTGACACAATCGGCGATGTTGTAATAACAAACGACGGTGTCACAATTTTAAAAGAGATGGACATCGAGCACCCTGCAGCAAAGATGATGGTCGAAGTTGCAAAGACACAGGACGATGAGGTCGGAGACGGCACAACATCAGCTGTTGTTATTGCAGGCGAACTTCTAAAGCGTGCGGAAGACCTCCTCGAACAGGATGTTCACCCCACAATAATTGCACACGGATACAGACTTGCAGCAGACAAGGCACAGGCAATAATCAAGGATATTGCAATTGATATCAAGCCGACAGACATTGAGATGCTCAAAAAGATTGCAGACACAGCAATGACCGGAAAGGGTGCCGAGGCTGCAAAAGAGAAGCTCAACGAACTTGTTGTTAAGGCAATCACAATGATTGCAGAAGATGACGGCACAGTTGACACAGACTTTGTAAAGATTGAGAAGAAGGTCGGCGGCACAGTCGATGACTCTGAACTTATTGAGGGTGTTGTAATCGATAAGGAACGTGTCCACCCGTCAATGCCAAAGAAGGTTGTTGACGCAAAGATTCTCCTCTTAAACGCTCCTGTTGAGTTCAAGAAGACAGAAGTGGATGCAGAGATATCAATCACCTCACCTGACCAGCTTCAGATGTTCCTCGACGAGGAAGAGAAGATGATCAGAGGAATGGTTGACAAGATCGTCAAATCCGGTGCAAATGTCCTCGTATGCCAGAAAGGTATCGACGATGTCGCTCAGCATTACCTTGCAAAGGCAAAAATACTTGCAATACGCCGTGTCAAAAAGTCAGACCTTGAGAAACTCTCACGTGCAACAGGCGCATCTGTAATCTCATCAATCGATGCAATCGATGCAGCAGAGCTTGGAAAGGCAGGCCTTGTTGAAGAGAAGAAGGTCGGCGGAGAGGATATGATCTTTGTCACAGAGTGCACCAATCCAAAGGCATGCACACTCATCATCCGTGGCGGAACAGAACATGTTGTCGATGAACTTGACCGTGCACTTGAAGACGCACTCCGTGTTGTATCAGTCGCAGTCGAAGACAGGAAGTTTGTCGCAGGCGGAGGAGCACCGGAAGTTGAGTTATCACTCAGACTCCGCGAATTTGCAGCAACACAGGAAGGACGTGCACAGCTTGCAATCGAGGCATTTGCAGCAGCTCTTGAAATTATTCCACGCACACTTGCTGAAAACGCAGGTCTTGACCCGATTGACATGCTTGTTGAACTCCGTTCAGAACACGAAAACGGAAACAAGACATTCGGCCTCAATGTGTTTGACGCAAAGGCAGTCGACATGCTTGCAGCAGGTGTTATTGAGCCAATGCGTGTTAAGACACAGGCAATCGCATCAGCAGCAGAAGCAGCAGTCATGATCTTAAGAATCGATGACGTCATTGCAGCATCCAAGATGGGTGGCGGCGGCATGCCATCACCTGAAGAGATGGCAGGCATGGGCGGCATGGGTGGAATGGGCGGCATGCCACCCGGAATGATGTAAAGTCATCCCCCATAAAATATACAAAAAACTTTTTTTTATGAAATTCTTAAACCACAATTAAAAAACAGCAAAAAAATATTTATATAAATTTTAAAAATTAAGACCTTTTAGGGTCGTATAAATTCTTCTCATATTCAGCACATTATCAAAGAGCATAATATTTTACATCCCGGATATCAGATCTTATTCGAAAAACGGACTCTGTTTTTAAGGCTTATATCAAAATTTTCTCCCCAAAAAATCCCTTTAATCAAAATTTATATATGATTAACAACAACCGTTTCAATTAGCTAAAAATATCAAAGGCCGGGATAAAAATGAAAAAAACGGGGGGTGTATTTAAGGATAACTTTTCTTTTTCTTTCTATATTCTGATTGTATGCATCCTTATTGTCATCCCTGTACTCCTGTTTGTATGTGTATCAGACTATAATGTTCTTAAAAATAATTTCAATGATAACTACGAAAATCTGCAGATAAATACCGAAGAAAGTATAATAGAGAGCATAAAGGTTGTCAACACAGGCCTTGAGATATATGACGAAACCTTTGACGACAGAATGAAATCTGCTTTCACTCCTTTTATTGAGGCATACAATATTTCAGAGGGAGACCCAAAAAAACTGGATCTCTATGCCTTAAAAGAAAAACTCGGACAGGAATATGACCTCTATCTGATTGACAGGGATCATATCGTCAGATACTCTACAAAAGAGATAGATCTCGGACTTAATTTCAGCGGAAACAAGGAATTTTCCGAACATCTCGACATGATATTTTCTTCAGGCGAATACCGGGGCGACAGGATAATAAGAGGTGTAAGAGACACTTCTGTAGCCAGTAAATATGCATACTATCCCGCACCTGACGGAAAATACATACTTGAACTTTCATATAATATAAAAAATTACAGTGACACAAGAAACCGGATTCAGTTTAAAAAAGCGGCAGATTCACTGATTGAAATGAATCCATATCTTCTGTCCGTCAGAATATATGATATTCACGGTATTACAATAGGAGAACCCGATGTCGCAGATAAAGAGACAAAATATTTCATCTCTAACGATATAATCAAAAAGAAATCAGATATCAGCATAAAAAATCTTGAGGAGAATACTGTTACAAGATACCGCTATGTTGACCTTTACAATCCCGGTGTAGGTACTGATTCCAGTGTTGCAATAGCCTTTGAGTACTCAAATACCGCAATAGAGGAAGAACTTCAGAAAATCCTGTTCTCAAAAGTCATCTCTTTTTTCCTTGTGATGATTCTTTTAATTTTTGTGTTTTACCTGGCAACAGACATAGTCACAAGACCAATAAAATATTTTGTTGAGGATGTTGATGAAATATCAGGAGGCAATCTGGATCATAAAATCAGGGCAGAGGGAGGAGAAGAATTTTTAAAACTCCGCGAAAGCATTTCAAACATGGTTTTACGCCTGAAAGTAACGATTGATAATCTCAGCGAATCAGAAGAAATCATAAAAAAACACAATGAAGAACTTGAGGAGATAATTCATAAACGTACAAATGATTTAAATGAGGCAAATAACAAGGCAAACTTCTATATTGACCTGATGACGCACGACATCAACAATGCAAACATGGCAGCACTCGGATATGCAGAGTTTATAAAAGAATTGCCGGATGAAAACACAAAAAAGCTCAGTAAAAAAATGATCTCATCAATAAGACACAGTACGGATATAATAGCAAATGTCTCACTGATCCGCAGAATACAGAGTCAGAATGTCCATTTAAAACCGGTTTCACTTGACAAAACAATAAAAAAAGAGGTATCACACTTCCCTGAACTGAATATAAAATATACAGATTCCGGATATACTGTCCTTGCAGATGAACTTTTAGGCGAGGTATTCTCAAACATCATCGGCAATTCAAAAAAATATGCAGGAGATGACTGCAGAATTGAGATTACGGCAGAAGAAAAAGATGATGAAATACAGGTCTGTATTGATGACAACGGGCCGGGAATGCCGGATGATGCAAAGGATAAAGCATTTGGACGCCTTTTCAGGGAGAAAATAAAAGAATCAAAGGCAACAGGAAAAGGAATGGGCCTCTACATTGTAAAAAATCTTGTCGAAAGTTATGGCGGCAGGGTGTCGATTTCTGACATCCCGGGGGATGAACACAAAACAGGACTCAGAATTTGTATTGTCTTAAAAAAAGTATAAACCAGAGATTAAAGAGAGACATTAAGGCCCATAATTGTTTTCTTACCGCCAAAGACATCCGCTGCAATCGAAGAGAGGCCCTTTGAGGCGCACCATTCGTCATAAACCATAACTTCCTCTCCCAAAAGTCCTGATACCTCTTCTGATATAAGGGGTGCAGCTGATCCTGCAAGTGCAACTTTTGCTTTTTTATTGAGAAGCTTCATTGAGGCGCATTCCATTGCAGCAAACATTGCAAGAGTTGAATTATGTAAATTCTCCGGCATATTTTCACGCACTCCTGCATGCATAAATGCCTCGTTTGCAGTCCATATGCCCTCGTCTATCTTTCTTATCCCGTCAACATCAATTGCGCCGTGCATCGTTCCCGGAGCAAATATACAGGCGTCAAAGGCTCCTGTGATATTTCCGTCTGATACTAAAAGCGTGACCGAGTTTGAACTGACGTCTGCCACAATGAAATCCTTTCCAAGTTTTTTTGCGACCTCATATGCAATTCCCAGTTTTTCCGGGCTTGTCTGGTGAGAATATACCTTAAAACGCGGATCTGTCGGGGAATTTCTGTGAATTCCGGGAATTACAATTGCAGGGACACCGCTTTTTTTAACTTCGTCATAAACCTTTGTTCCGCCGCCGATGTGCTCTCCGGCGCCTTCCCTTGTAATTACACCCCGGTTTTTAACCGCCCTTATGTCAGTTATGTCAGTTATTCCGTCACCCATGGAATAGCAGACGGCTATCCCCTCAATCTCATCAGTATTGCAAAGACATTTCAGATCTGAATATTCAAAAGAGACCGCATCCTTTCTTGAAATTTTAAAATGCGAATCTTCTGATGCAAATCTTATTGCCGTTGTGCCATGATCTATCCCGATAAACATAAAAGTCCTGATTAATATTCACATTTAACTCACAAATATGTATATGCAAAACATCGGCAATTTTTAAAACTGAATCAGGATGAAAATACTTAAACAAAAAACAGCTGAAATCAGATCTTAATTGAAATTTAAAAAAATAGTGGCAATTTTTGCCTTTTATCGTATGTTTGTGGGTTTAAAACCGGATTTTATTATCAGGTTACGGAAAATCCGTTTTTCTGACGATAACATTCGGAGTTATGTAGTAATTTTATTTTTTCTATCAGACCACCTCCGTCCGGAGTTATTTGATAATAATAAGTCATCCCGTACGTATATAAATGAATGAAATCCGAAGGGAGAAATGGTTTAACCGGACAGTTAAACAGACCGGGAGGAGTGAAAAGAAGGTTTTTGGTTTTTTTAAGCTGAATCACAATAGAAATTGGCTGAATAAAAAACAGTCAGCATAATCAGTTTTTAATGAAATTTAAAAAAAATAGTGGCAATTTTTGCCTTTTGTCGTATGTATGGGGGTTTAAAACCGGATTTTATTATCAGGTGACAGAAAATCCGTCTTCAGGATAACATCTTCCGGCGTTTTGTAATAGTTTTCTTTTTTCTATCAGACCACCTCCACCTGGAGTTATTTGATGATAATAAGTCATCCCGTACGTATATAAATGAATAAAACCCGCAAAGAAAGATGGTTTAACCGGATAGTTAAACAGAAATAATGTTTAAAAAGCGCCCTTAAAAAAGTTAAATATGATTTTTAAGCAGAATTATCATTTTTTCCAATGTAAATACGCTTTACATATTCCATTGCCACAACTATCAGAATACCAGCAATAAATATCAGAATAATATCTATTCCAAAGCCGCCTGCCGCTTCAATTCTTGTAATAAGCATTCTTGTCGAACCAAGCATAAGGCCTGTTAAAAATGCAAGCATGGAAGAGTGATGATTTTTTAAGAGATATTTTAAGACTTTTGAGAAGAGCAAAAGACCGATTATCCCGCCTGTTATGTAGGATATAATCTCGGGCAGGGAGAACGACTTTAGAGCCGCAAGGAGGTATTCATACTGATCCATGAGAAGTGTGATGTAAGCACCCGAAATTCCGGGGAGGATCATTGCACATATTGCAATCATTCCTGTAACAAAGAGAACAGGAAGAGAGTGACCAAATGCCGCGGGATTTAAGCCCGCTGTTAAGTAACCTGCAAGAAGTCCTGCAAGAATAAACAAAACAGCGAGTCTGTCCCTTGATTCATGCTCAATCTCCAGAAATATCAGAACTGATGATGCCGCAATAAGTCCGAAGAAGAATGAGTATGTCAGTGCAGTATATTCATTTAGAAATATCAGAATAACCCTTGCAAGGGTTACAACCGCAAGCCCGATTCCGGCAACAAGGGATATTAAGAAGAGATAGTCAATTCTTTTTAATTCCTCTGAAAATGAACCAAAATCACGCCTTAAAAGTGAGGTCACAATCTCAGGACGAATGTTTCCTATTGCTGTTATCAGACGCTCATATATTCCTGTAATAAGCGCTATTGTTCCCCCTGAAACCCCGGGGATTATATCACAGGTGCCCATAAAAAGGCCTTTTAAAAATATCAGGATATATTCTGTTTTTGAATTATCGGCCATCTCATTATTTATTGTTCAGTTTACGTATTTATGGTTTGTAAAGACTTTTAAAAAATCAGGATGCAGAAAACAATTTTGATGTTATGCTAAATTTATGTAAAAATTAAAAAAATAAAAGAAAAATTTATTTTGTTCCAAAAAGCCTGTCACCGGCATCACCGAGACCGGGAACAATGTATCCGTCCTCATTTAAGTGACTGTCAATGACAGCAGGCATTATATCAACATCGGGATGATCTTTATTCATCTTTGCAATACCCTCGGGTGCTGCAAGAATGCAGATTACCCTGATATCCTTACATCCCTCTTTTTTAAGAAGGTTGCAGACAGCAGAGGTTGTTCCTCCTGTTGCGAGCATAGGATCAAGGACATATACCCGTCTTTTGTCAATATTTGCTGCAAGCTTTGAATAATAAAGCTTCGGCTTTAAGGTTGTTTCATCACGGTAATATCCGATATAGCTTATTTTTGCTGTCGGAATAACCTGCATGAAACCTTCCTGCATCCCGATTCCGGCGCGAAAGACAGGGACTATGGACGGATCAATACCTGCCATCATCTGGACTTCGGTCGGTTTTTTCTCCCATCCGTAGATTGTTGCAGATTCAAGTTCACAGTCTTTTGTCGCCTCATAAGTGAGAAATGTGGTGAGTTCTGTTATAAGCTCCCTGAAATCCTTTGAGTTTGTCTCAATGTTTCTAAGCATTCCCAGTTTATGTGTCACAAGCGGGTGGGAGACAGGAATTACTGCCATTTTAGAAATCAACTCCCATCTTATCCTCATTTGCCTCTTCTTTCGGCTCAGGAAGAACAAGGTTTAGGATAACACCAAGAATTGCCGCAAGACCGACACCTGCAATCTGTGCATCGCCGATAGGGACAAAGAGGCCCCCGACACCGGTTACAAGCACTATTGAAAGGATTATGAGATTCTTGCTGCTTCTCAGATTAACCTTGTTTTTGACAAGCTGGTCAATTCCAAGACTTGCGATAAGACCAAAGAGAAGAATCATGACACCGCCCATGACTGGAAGCGGAATTGTCAGTAAAAATGCACCTATCTTTCCGATAAATGCAAATATAATTGCAAATATTGCAGCTGATGTCATAATATAAGGATTATACGCCTTTGTAAGCGCAACAGCGCCTGTAACTTCCGAATAGGTTGTGTTTGGCGGACCGCCTATGAAGGATGCAACAAATGTTGCAATACCGTCACCAAGCATTGTCTTGTGAACACCGGGATCTTTTAGGAAATCCTTTCCTGTTACAGAACTGATTGCAAGTATATCACCAAAATGCTCGATTGCAGGTGCAATCGCAAAAGGAACGATGAATATTATCGCTGCAAGATTCCATTCAGGAAGAACAAATTGAGGAACTGCAACCCATGAACTCTCGTAAAGAGTTGTGAAATTAACAACTCCGAGAATTATTGATGCAATGTAACCTACTGCAATACCACAGAGAATCGGGACAAGCTTCATCCAGCCCTTTGCATATGCAAATACCGCAATTGTTGTAATTAGTGAAATTCCCGCAAGAATTAATGCTATTTCAACAGGAATTACCTGGACGTCACCTGATTTTCCAAGCGCCTGTGCAACTGCAACAGGTGCAAGGGAAAGACCGATAACAGCAATAACCGGCCCCACAACAATTGGCGGGAACACTTTGTGCACAATCTCAATACCAAAGTATCTGATAACAAAACTCAAAACAACATAAAACAGACCTGCAGCGGCAAGACCGCACATAGTGCTGGGAATACCCCAGGTTGCAACCCCGTATGTTATCGCGGGTATGAATGCAAATGACGATGCAAGAAATATCGGGACCTTCCATCTTGTAACCACCTGGAAGATGAGTGTACCGATACCTGCGGTGAATAGTGCCACACTCGGGTCAAGCCCGGTTATTAGCGGCACCAAAACCAATGCTCCGAACGCTACAAACAGAATTTGCAGACCGGAGACTGATTTTTTAAAAAAATCCGACAGATTAAAAGACTCCATATAAAATTCTCCATTAAAATGCCGGTGCTGCCTGATATCAGGGGTTGGTATGGATTACAGGAAACACCGACGTTTCCACTCGACATGCCCCTGTTTCACACAGAAGATATATCCTCTAAAATTTTTTTCTTAAAACTGATATATTTATTCTTTTGATTGCATTATCATGAATTTAAATTAAAACTGAATCTACGATAATTTCAGGATTAAAAACTTTAATGGAAGTGGAGGTTTCAGGAATTTCTTTCAGAAGTCAGACCGGCCTGAAAAAATCTCATAAAAACCGTTCTAATTCTTTTTTAGCATCAGATATCGCTTTTTTTATATCAAAGGCAGCAGCTGTTATGTCCTTTTTGGCAACAACCGCTGATATTACTGCACAACCGGATGCGCCTGCATTTATCACATCCCGGACATTGTGAAGGCCTATTCCTCCTATTCCTATTACCGGTACAGATACACTTTCACATATTTTTTTAAGCTCAAAAAGGCCGTTTCCAGGACCTGCATCATGTTTTGAATCTGTATCAAACGTCGGACTTAATGCAATGTAGTCCGCACCATCCCTCTCCGCAGTCTTCGCTTCAGACAGATTCCCGACAGAAACCCCGATTAAAAATCCGGCGGGTGCAACCTCCCTCGCCTCAGATACCGGCATGTCATCCTGCCCGAGATGAACACCGTCAGCACCGGAATCAATTGCAGTATCAAGGCTGTCATTTACAAAAAAAAGTGATTCATATCTTTTTGAAATAACAGATATTTCCTCTGCAACAGTCAGCAGGGCTTCAGGCGACATCTTCTTGTCCCGAAGCTGGATACAGTCTGCTCCTCCGGCTAAAGAGAGCTCTGCAATCCTCACATGTGAGACTCCCTTTGATATCTCCTCATCCGTTACAATATAAAGATCATATGCCATCTGCGTCTTTTATCCTCGCATCAACACCCAGTTCAACTGAATTTAACCTGTACAGCTCATCACATAGTCCTGTTCTGAACGAATATGGCCCTTTTGAATATACTGAGGCCTTCTCCCCGCAGAGACCGAATAATGCAAGGGCAGATGCTGTTGAAAACAGATAGTCATCGGAAACAGCAGCAAAAGCGGCTGTTACCGATGCCGCCATGCATCCCGTTCCTGAAAGAT
This sequence comes from Methanomicrobium sp., assembly GCF_055145805.1. NCBI lineage: Archaea > Methanobacteriati > Methanobacteriota > Methanomicrobia > Methanomicrobiales > Methanomicrobiaceae > Methanomicrobium > Methanomicrobium sp. The sequence goes on from NZ_JBSREC010000051.1 coordinate 23,077, forward strand.
TTCCCATCATAGGATGGCCGTTCTCAACGAAAACCGTCCTTTTGCCGTTGGTTACGATATCTTTTACACCGCTCATCGCAACAACTGCGCCTGTTAACTCAGAGCATTTTACTGCAACTGTGACAGGATCATCCTCAAGGGAGCCGGAATCAACACCCCGGACTGTTGCCTTTGCACCGGCTAAAACCCCTATTTCGCCGGCATTACCCTTGATAACAGATATGGTCAGTTCATCTATGAGTTTTAACGCACTTTTTGTCCTAAGGCCGGTTGCGCCCACACCGACGGGATCAAGAATTATTGGAATATTAAGTTCATTTGCCCTCTTTCCTGCAATGAGCATGGATTCAATCTGAACAGGAGAGAGAGTTCCGATATTTAAGACAAGGGCACCTGCAATAGAGACCATCTCTTCTACCTCTTCTTTTGCATCCGCCATTACAGGAGATGCACCCGCACAGATTGTTATATTTGCGCAGTCATTCACAGTCACATAATTGGTTATATGATGAATTACCGGTTTTTCCAACCGCAATTTTGTCAGAAGCTCTGCTGCTGTCTTTCCATCCATTGTAATTCTATTGGCTGATATACAACATATTTCTGATGATTGTCAGAATGAAATTAAATCCAAATGAAATTATTACTCAACATAATCCGGATATAGTTCCCCACAATCCGCCACGAGAAGACACGCACGCCTGACCTGAGAGCTTTTGCAGCGACAAGGGCTGCGCCCGGATATTCACAACCACAGATGTTTTTCATAACTTTCAATATCATTGTTGTTTGTTTTTGAAGTTTTTCAGTCAGGTACCTGACTTTTTTTAGAGAGAACTAAATTTAAAAAATGAGTTTTAGAGCCTAAAAAGACCGCAAAATGCCTATTGGTTAGAATGCATATTTTTAAATAGGTTTTTTCCCCAGAATATTTAATTTAGAGAGGTTTGATTATATGGTTGAAAAACTACTTGAGGGAAACAAAATATTTTTGCAGAAAGATTTTCACAGAAATAAAAATCATTATGAGCGTCTTAAAAACGGGCAGACTCCCCATACACTTGTAATTGGCTGTTCGGATTCACGTGTCAATATTGAACGAATATTCAGAGCTGAAATGGGAGAGATATTTATCCATCGCAATATAGGAAACATTGTTGCAAAAGATGATCCAAATCTTGGAGCAGTTTTGGAATATGCATTAAATAATCTTGATATTGATTACGTGGTTGTATGCGGCCATTCCGAATGTGGAGCAATGAAAGCATTAAATGAAGATAAAAAGGGCAATTATCTCTCTCAATGGCTAATACATGCAAAAGAGGCAAAAGAATATGTTGAAAGTCTGGGTCTGCCGGAGGAAACACCTGAAAATAAAAGGGAGAAACAAACGCTTTTAGAAAAAGAAAATATAAAAAACCAGGTAAAAAATCTATGTAAATATGATTTTGTGAAGGAATCAGAAAAAAATGGCGATATCATACTAAAAGGGATTTATTATTCTCTTGAAACCGGAAATGTGGAAGAGATAATTTAATGGGATTTCCATGCTTTTTTTATTCATATTCTGAGAACCTTCATGCAATAACTTATAGAAAATATCTATTTACCTTTTTTTTATAATAATTTCATGTAAGTACCAAATGGCAACTATACTCTAGTTTTTGTCCTTAATACTAAAATGAATAAAAAACGTTTATGAATCTGTGTGCGAATAAAAAAATAAGGTCAAGGGTTTCTAAAAATTTTCTATATATTTTATGAAATTGTTCTCACATCCAAACTCCCCCCTTAAACTTTAAATGCCACAAAACAGACAGAATATTTGTGCGTTTTAAAATGCCGGGAAAAGTAACGACCGAGATTTTTAAATTTTTTTAGTTAGACCCGAATTCCCACGGATTTTCTAAACGACACAAAACGAACAGCTGGAAAACATCATCAGACTTAGGTGAGACCATGCAGAAATAACTGAAAAAAGTAACAAGGGAAGACATCGAAGCCTCCGGAGATGATTGGGGAGATCTTCCTGCCGGTGCAACTTTTCCATAAAATCAAAAGCCCAGAAAGACAAACAGAGTAATAATTATGTTCTCAATAGTTACCGGCGGTGCCGGATTTATCGGGTCAAACCTTGTCGACGCCCTTGTTAAAAAGGGGGATAAGGTCCTTGTAATAGACAATCTCTCCGCAGGAAACACCGACAATATAAAAGAGCATATGGACAGCGGGAAGGTCGAATTTTTAAAGGCCTCACTTCTCTCTTCAGGATGGCAGAAGAGTTTTTCAGGCGCTGACAGGGTATATCACCTGGCAGCAGACCCTGATGTAAGAGCAAGTGCCGGCGTCCCGAAACCGGTCTATGAGAGCAACGTGACAGCCACAATAAATGTTTTAGAGGCGATGAGGGAGCACGGCGTTAAAGAGATTGTATTCACATCGACATCGACAGTCTACGGCGAGGCTGAGGTCATCCCGACACCTGAAGACTACTCACCTATGATACCAATATCGATATATGCCGGAACAAAACTTGCCGCAGAGGCTATGATATCATCCTATGCCGCAACATTCGGTATGACTGCATGGGTATTCCGGTTTGCAAACATCATAGGTAAAAGAAGCAATCACGGCGTAATCTGGGATTTTGTTCATAAATTAAAGGACAACCCAAAAGAGCTTGAGATTCTTGGCGACGGGAAACAGTCGAAGTCTTATTTTTCGGTAGGGGCATGCATTGATGCGGTTTTGTATGCAACCGAAAACTCAAATAATTATTTCAACTTCTTCAATATCGGATCAGAAGACTGGATATCGGTAACAGAGCTTGCAGAGATTGTTGTCTCAGAGTCCGGCCTCACTGACGTTGTTTTCAGATACACCGGAGGGGACCGCGGCTGGGTCGGGGATGTCCCGAAGATGCAGCTTTCGGTAGACAAACTTAAAAAACTCGGATGGATTCCTGAAACGACCTCTGAAGAGTCGGTGAGACTTGCAGTCGCAACTCTCATAGAGGAGCTGAAATCATGAAATATATATTAATCCTCGGAGACGGAATGGCGGACTGGCCCTGCGATGAGCTGGGCGGTAAAACACCCCTTGAATATGCAAAGACGCCGAATATGGACAAAATTGCACGGGAAGGAAAGTGCGGAATGCTAAAAACAGTCCCTCCCGGTTTTGAGCCGGGAAGTGATATCGCAAATCTCTCAGTCCTTGGATATGAACCAAAGGACTGCTACACCGGAAGAGGGCCGTTAGAGGCGGTAAGCATGGGGCTGGATATAAAAGATGATGATATCGCATACCGCTGCAATCTTGTAACCGTTGAGAACAAAATTATGGCAGACTTCTCGGCAGGGCATATCACATCCGAAGAAGGAGCAGAACTATTCGGGGAGTTAAACGAAAAAATAAAAGGCTTTGCAAAAGGATATTCCGGAATAAGCTACAGAAACCTGCTCGTTGTCCCTAAAGGAAAAGGTGCGGAGACCAAACCTCCGCATGACATCGTGGATGAGGATATCACAGAATATCTTCCGAAAGGCGGCGATGCAGAGAGTCTTTTAAAGTGTATTGAGATAAGCAGGGAAGTTTTTGCCAAAAGCCATGTGAACAAAAAACGTATCGCCGAAGGGAAAAAGCCGGCAACACAGATCTGGCCGTGGAGCGGAGGAAAAAAGCCTGCTCTTGAAAATTTCCGGGAAAAATACGGAGTCTCCGGCGGCATGATATCAGCAGTAGATCTTCTGAACGGAATCGCAAAATGCGCAGGAATGGAGATAATTACAGTCCCGGGCGCAACAGGATACTTAGACACCGACTACGCCGCAAAGGCAAAATACGCAATAGATGCCTTAAAAAAGGTTGATTTTGTGTATATGCACGTCGAAGCACCTGATGAGGCAGGACATCTCGGAAGTATTGAGGAGAAAGTTCTCGCTATTGAGCGGCTCGATGAGGTAATCGGAACAATTCTTGAAAATACTGACGCCTGCATCGCAGTACTCCCCGATCATCCGACACCTGTGGCATTAAAGACGCATACATCTGATCCTGTGCCATTCGCAATTTTAGGACTCGGAACTGACGGTTGCTGCTGCTACTCTGAAAAAGAGGCAGAAGAACACGGCGGATTTAAAACAATAGAGGCAAAGGACTTTTTGAATATTCTGTTTGGAAAGAAACGCTGAAAAAATAATAAAAATTAAACCCGCTTTTCTATTTTTAAAGGCATCAGTACCCTGCTTCATCACAAAAGAAACTTTTCAGTGGGGGTAACTTTCATCATCTGCCCTTAAATTACAGACAAGTTGTTACTACTTATTTTGTAACCAACATTACAAGAAGATATTCCGGATGAGAGCTCTGAAAAATTGTAATCCCAATCACAATTTTTTGGATGAATCCGGCAAAAATCCCTTTTTTTCAGATATATACTTCTATTTGCCTGATTTTTAAAAGAACACTGCCAATGATATAAATTAATACAATTCAGGGCAATAAAATTCTTACATGAAAAAGGACCTGCTCATGTGGGATGAAACCCTCTTCCGCGACGTCGAGGTATTTGAGATAGACTACATTCCGGAGCAGTTCAATCACCGTGACAGCCAGATAAGAGAGCTTGCATTCAATGTAAAGCCGGGGATGAAAGGGGCAAGACCCTTAAACACAATCTGCCGCGGACTCCCGGGCACAGGGAAGACAACAAGTATCAAAAAACTCTTTGGTGAGATTGAAGAGAAGACAAAAAAACTGATACCCGTATATGTAAACTGCCAGATAGACAATACAAAATTCGCAATATTCTCGCAGATATACAAAAAACTCACAAGCCGCCCTCCGCCCGCATCAGGAACTTCTTTTAAAAATCTCTTTGACATGGTCTGCAAACTCGTCAGTGAAAAAGAGGCGGTTTTATTAGTCTGCCTTGACGATGCAAACTATCTCCTCTATGAAAAAGAGATAAACAAGGTTCTGTACACACTCCTGAGATCGCATGAGGCAAATGAGGGGGTTCGAATCGGTGTTATTACCATAATATCGGATATGAACGTCGATCTCATGCAGGAGGTCGACCAGAGAGTCTCGTCTGTCTTCAGACCGTCTGAAATATACTTCGCCCCTTACGACGAAACAGAGGTCTTTGAGATTCTAAAAGAGCGTGTTATGCAGGGTTTATACCCCGGTGTTTTAAGCAACGCAATGCTTGAACTCATAGTCGAACAGACTATGAAGAGCGGGGATTTAAGGGTCGGTATCGATCTTCTGAAGCGCTCGGCCTTAAACGCCGAGATGGATGCAAGGCGTGAGATAAAAGAGGATGATATCTGCCGCGCATATCTCGTTTCAAAGTACATCCACCTCTCCCATACTGTAAAAACCCTCAGCGATGACGAAAAATTACTCCTAAAGACTCTTGCAGAAATGGCACTTGAAGAGAAGGAGATGAGTGCCGGTCTTGTTTTTGAAGAGGTAAAGAAAACAACCGAAACCGGTTACACCCGCTACTATGAGATGATAAAAAAGCTTGATTCCATGAGACTTATAAATCTTAATTACAGAGAGGGAAAAGGCAGAACGAGAGTGATTACCCTCCGCTACGATCCTGACCGTATAATTGCGATTCTGCCTTAAATACGCCCCGTGCGAGAATTAACAATACTTATCTATTTTGTTTGTTCATTAATATTTTAGGAGAATACTCTCATGATTAGTGTTAATGAACTTGCCCTTGATATCTTCGAGGAACTTGCAGAATATCCGGAAGACTACAATGTGGAATTCCACCAGCTCGACAACGGCGCCCGCATGGTTGACTGCGGTGTAAGTACAAGAGGCGGCTACCTTGCAGGTAAACGCTTTACAGAAATCTGTATGGGAGGACTTGGAGAGGTCACATTCAGAAACGGACAGATTAAAGGTGTTCCACTTCCGTTCATAGATGTAAACACAGATTTCCCGGCAATCTCATGCCTCGGTTCACAGAAAGCCGGGTGGACTGTAAATGAAGCCGGCTTCTTTGCAATGGGAAGCGGCCCTGCCCGTGCACTCTCCCTTATGCCAAAGCACACATTCGAGGTAATCGATTACGAAGATGAGTCAGATTACGCTGTAATCTGCCTTGAATCCGACAAACTTCCAAACGCAGAAGTAATGCAGACAATTGCAGATAAATGCAAGGTGGATGTCGGAAATGTCTGTGCGGTTGTTGCACCGACAGCATCCATCGTAGGTTCTGTTCAGGTTGCAGGACGCTGTGTTGAAACAGCAATCTACAAGTTAAACGAACTTGGATTTGACACCAAAAAGATCGAGTCCGCGATGGGTACAGCACCAATCCCGCCGGTCAAAAAAGACTCAACACAGGCAATGGGATGCACAAACGATGCAACAATCTACCACGGTCAGATTTACCTTACAATGAATGCACCTGAGATTGTCGACTACTTAGACAAGATTCCGTCCAACAAGTCAAGCTCATACGGCGAGCCGTTCTATGACACATTCAAGGCAGCAGACTTTGACTTCTATAAGATTGACACATCACTCTTCTCTCCGGCTGAGGTTATCATAAACGAACTCTCTGAAGGAAAGGTTTACCGTGCCGGGGCAGTAAATCCCGATGTAACACTGAAATCATTCGGATTACTATAAACCAGAAAAACAGGCAGAAAATTCTGCCAAAGATGTATAATAACCGGAAATTTCCGGAAAATTATGCAGATTTTTTTAAACAGGGCTTTTTTTGAAACTATCATTATCAAATGATATGCACTTTTGTATGCCCAATGTTTCCAATAAAAAAAAAGGACAGAACAACACCCATCCGGCATATTTAATATTAAATCAGATTAAAATTCTGATGATGAATTTTCTCCGCCCTGCACCGGTATTTTTTCTCATATTAATAGTTGCTGCGACAGGCTGTATTCAGACAGAAAACAGCAGTTATAACAGTACAGACTCTGATAGCGGCGTTATAATATCCGATTCAGGTTTTTTTGTAACAGGAGAGGAGAACAGACTGAAAATTCACGTGTTTGAGAACACAATCGTTGAAAATATCTTATCTCCGGAAATTTTAAGAGATCTGAGCCAGTACCCGCAGATAAATTATGAAATGTCCAGGATACTGATACCGGCAGGAGAAGAGACTCCCCTCCACTGCCTTAAAGATACAACAGAGACGGTATACATCATATCCGGAAGTGCAAAAGCGAAGGTAAACGAAAAATTACACAATCTTACAGCAGGAGACACACTCTTTATCCCGGAAAATGCCGCACAGGGGATTTTAAATTCCGGACAGGAAGAACTTGTATATCTTTCAGTCACATATCCCCCCTACAAAGAGGAAAATGAGATAATTCAGGGTGAAGACTCCGGCCCGGAAAATAATACAGATAATGCAGTTTTTATAGCCGCAATCAATACAACAGAGCAGATCTTTTTTGAGGATGTCAGGATATACAGTATTTTAGACCCAGAAATCCTTAAAAATCAGGGAATTGATACAACATTCGGCATAGGAATCGCAAAGGCCGTAATTCCAAAGAGTGGCCTGACAAAACCCCACATACTTGAGGGCACAACCGAGGTTATGTATATTATATCCGGAGAAGGCTATCTTCACGTAAACAAAAAAACAATGCCTGTGGAAAAAGGCGATACGGCATACATCCCCCCCGGTGCGTACCAGAGTCTTGAAAACACCGGAAATAACAAACTCATATATCTGACAATAACAGATCCGGCATACAGTGAATCCATTGATTCATCGGTTTTTAGTTAAAAAACGTTCCTGAAACTAATGTTTCATACACTTTTTCATGTAAATTCAGAAAATCCAAGATTATATTATCAGGTATATATGATTGTATATCATGCAAAACCGGAACAGAAATGAGGCAATGACAGGACTTGAGATTATCATCTCCATTGCTGTTCTGTGCATTTTTATATACATCTTCGGAAGTGTGGTATTTAATGCACTTATGCCGGACTATAGCGGAAGTCATGGTGATAACGGAGGAATTGTCGGTTTTGCACTAGGTGAATCAAATGACCTTCTTGTGGTTGACGGGATATCCTACGGTGCACAGGATATCAGCGGCATATTTCTCAGTATTAATCTGAAATCAGAGAACCAGAAGAGTTCAGATATGGGAAGCTGTGCAATACCCTTAAAAATTTTAACAGGCCAGACTGCCGCTGTTGACATGAACAAAGCAAAAATGATTTTTAAATACAAAGGGATTACAGAGGAGCTGTCATACTCTGAAAACGACCCGCTTACAAGCCCTTCATGGACTATTGCAGATAAATCAAACATTATACCTCTTGCTTCGGCAGACAGCGACATCATACTTGAGCCAAACGAAGTCTTCACAATAATTGTATATCCACAGACAAATGTTCCTGCATACGGAAAATTCTCAGTCACAGTTACACCTCAGGCAGAGATGCCACACGATGTGAACCTGGTTGTACCCCCCCAGATAACTAAAAACAGAATTGTAGAACTTTATGTTTAAGCAACTGCTTAAGTAACCGGAGAATTAAGAGATGTTTTTTGGAAAAGAAGAGCGTTTTGCACTCATAATGCTCATTTTAGTCCTTGCAGTGATTCTTACATCACATATTTTTTTATCGCAGGCAGATAAATCATCCTTCGCCTCAGAATATCAAAATATTTCAGAGGAAGGGAGTTTTGTATTTTACGATGGAATTGTAACAACAATATCTGAAACAAAAACCGGCGGACACCTTGTAATAGAGGCAGACGGACCAATTATATTTGTCGCAGACGGTGCCAGTCTAAAAGATGCAATAAACGGAGGTGACAGAATCAAAGTTACAGGTGTTGTTTCTGTTTACAACGGTAAAAAAGAGATTTTTGTGGAAGATATCCACGATATTGAATATTTCAGGCCGGAACCATAAAATATTCTTAGCTGAAGAGATCGTCATCGTCGTCATCATAAAAGATTTTTTTTATCTTTTTTTCTTCTGTCTTTTTTGAAGAGCCAACATTTTCATGAACGGATTTTAACGGAGATTTTGGAGGGGAACTTTCCGGTTTTCTCTGGTCAGTATAACCATATCCTGTGTAGAGAGGATCTTTATCCTCTTTTTTCTTATCACCATCTGCCACAACCGCCGCTGCCTTTTCATCACCTGTCTCAAGGGGATGTGAGGCAATAGCGGTTTCAAATATATCCCCGCTCTCCTTTTTCCCGGCACCAGATTCTCTTTTTACATCAGACAGATATTCCTTAGGTTTTTCTGCCGCTTTTCTCCCTCTGCCCGACATCCATCCGGCATCCTTTGATCCAAATCCGTTCGAAAAAATATCCGAGTCACTGCCTATAGATGAACTTTCTTCATATCCCTTTTTTGAGCGTGCAGAGCCAAAATCAGTCTCAAATATATCTTTGGTTGTGTTTCCTGATTTTTTTGCCTGTGTTTTTGTCTCCTGTTTTGCAGAGCCAAATCCTGTATCAAAAGGATCGCTGCTCTCTTCTTTTCGGCCTTCATATTCACGTGACTCAGGGGCCGGTTTTCCAGGGAACTTCTTTTTATGTCCCTCTACCCCTTCGCCTTCAAGACCGCCCGGTATTATATTCTCTCTGGGCATGTTGTAGAATAATAGGTTTAGGATCATATTAATTTTGAGGCATAAAGAAGTGTGAAAAAAAAACTTTTCTGAAAAATTATATGAAACTAACGCTTCAGGCACTGTCTGATGAAAATAATACTGCCCTTTTCATAAAAAAATTATGGATTCTCAGATACCTGTCGCAGGCTCAAACGCCCACGCAGGCATTTCCATTGTAAATCCGAGAGCCCAGGTGATAACTGTAAACATGAATATTGTCAGAATTACAATTCCAATCATATTCAGAACCCATCCTGTTCTTATCATATCTCTCATAGTTACATATCCCGAACCATATGCAACAGCATTCGGAGGTGTTGCCACAGGAAGCATAAACGCCATGGAACATGCAAACGCTGCTGTCAGCATCAGGAAATACGGATGGATTCCCATACTGACAGATGTCACGGCCATAATCGGCATCATAACAGATGCCATTGCAGTGTTTGATGTAACCTCGGTTAAGCACGAGACAATTATTGCAACAACTAAAACTGCAACAATAATCGGAAGACCATGCAGAACAGTCATATATCCCATTATGACATTTGCAAGACCGCTTTTTATAAATGCAGTTGAAAGGCAGATTCCCCCTCCAAAGAGAATTAGAATGCCCCAGGGAATCTTTTTTGCCCATTCCCAGCTCATCGTATAAATTCCCTTCTCACGATCCACAGGAAGTAAAAAGAGTAAAACCGCTCCTGCAATTGCGATTGTGGAGTCGTCAACAAACGGAAGATATGTGGTGATTCCGGGGATTATTATGTCCCCGATATGCTTTTCAGACCTCATTACCCATGCAGTGGCAGTCAGCACAAATATCATCAGGGTCCACTTCTCACCATTTCCCATATCACCAAGGTCCTTTAACTTCCCGCGGATTATCTCCTTTCCACCCGCAATTTTTTCAGGGAGATTTTTGTAAGGACCGTATGTCAGCCAGAGCCAGGCAAGAGGCAGAAGAACACATGCAAGCGGCAGTGCAAACTTCATCCATGTAAAAAAGTCTATTGAGGGAGCAGCAGGGAATATTGTCTCCATCTGGGCTACAAATATGCCGTTTGGAGGAGTCCCGATAATTGTTGCAAGGCCACCGATTGTGGCAGCATATGCTATTGATATTACAAGACATTCTGCAAAATCCCGGTGCTCTTTACTTAAATCATCAAGTCCTGCACCTGCCCGTGGAAGGATAGTTGCGATGATTGCAATTGCAATCGGAATCATCATCATTGCGGTTGCAGTGTTTGATATCCACATTGAGAGAAACGCGGTTGCAACCATAAAACCAAGTATCAGCATTCTCGGAGACGTTCCCACTCTGTCAATTATATATAATGCAATTCTTTCATGCAGCCCCCATCTCTGCATAGACATCGCAATCATGAATCCGCCCATAAACAAAAATATTATTTTGTCCGCATATGGAGCACAGGCCTCTGCAGGTGTTAAAACACCAAGAAGCGGAAATAAAACTACCGGCAGAAGTGCTGTTGCCTGAATAGGAATTGCCTCGGTTATCCACCAGATAACCATAAGCATAGTGGCAGCAGCGACAAATTTTGCGTCAACCGGAAACGCGGACGGGTCAACGGGAATTATGAGTATCAAAAGAAAAACAATAATCCCGATATACCTGCCCAGTGTTTTCTTCATAATTTGTATATTTTGATCTTTTAGGTATAATTATATTCCTTTTTAAAAAAAAGCATCAATTGAGCTTTTTTCCAAATAAAAACTGAGGAAACTGCCTCTATTCATCAAATATATTTTTGAAACGTGAACTCTGATAAAAAAATACTTAATCATGAGTAATCATTTTTTGAAAACTGAATGTCGGAAGGGAAGACTTTTTTACTAAAAGATTGAGATAATTTCAGTTAACTCAGGGGTGATGTATAATATGCAGATAATGGGGCATGATTTTAATATAAAAACAACAATATGGGGATTTGTAGTATTATTTTCAATATTTCTGGAATATTTTGTTCACCTGTACCTTGGCATAACAATAATATATACAAATTTTTTTTATGTATTAATAGCATTTGCAGGTTTCTGGTATGGCAGGAAAGTAGCTGTACTGGGAGTATTACTCGCAATTATGACAATATCAAACACACTTATTCTGACAGGGGGAGTTGATTCCGAATCTCTTATCAGAGGTATGATGTTAGTGCTTGTTGCAGTCGTTGTGGGAGAATTATCATATAACACAGAAAAAGAGCATCATGCACTTATAGCATACATAAGTGAAATTGCGATGCGGGTTGCAAATCCTGCCTCTGAAATAAAGAAGAATCTGGAATCTGCCTCTGAGAAGATAGAGGATGAGAATCTGAAGATAATCCTTGGCATTCAGATAAAAAATGCCTCACATATTTTAGACAATATTCAGGAACTCAACAAAAATATTGTCGAAAACGACAAAAATATACCGGATAATTACAGGGAATTTCTGACAAAAACCAAATTATAATTTTATAAATACAATTATTTTTGCACTCATTTCATACTAAAAATATATTCAGGACACCCTGAGAATGAAAACAAACTTTTACCCTGCCACAGGCAGAATTAAAAAATTCCGGTTTTAATTTTTCAACCATAAGTTAGATGCCATAAAGCATCAAATGAATAATACAGAATTAAAAATTCATATAATGATATTCAGTTTTAAAAATTATGGCGGTATATAATGGAATTTCGTGACATAGTATCTGTTTCGCAGGGTTCTTTAAGCATAATGAATCCCCTAAGCCTTAAAAAAGCAGCATATATGGGTGAGATCGCAGGGATGTCGGAAGATGCCTCTCTTATCGATTTCGGATGCGGCAACGGGACAATTCTTGGACTCTGGGGCGAAACATTTGGAATATCAGGTGTGGGAATAGATATCAGAGAGGACGCGTGCCAGACGGCGTGTATGACAATAGATGAACTTGGCCTTTCCGAAAAAATTTCAATATTCTTTGCTGATGCCTTGGAATATGAAACAGACGAGGCAGAAAAATATGACTTCGCAGTTGGCCTTGGTTCTTCACAGATCTGGGGAGGATTTGAAGAGAGTCTAAGTGCATTGTCCGGATTTATAAAAGAGAAAGGATCCATAATTATCGGAGAGCGTTACTGGAAAAAAGACTCGGTTGCGCCTGAATTCTGCCGCCAGTGGCCTGAAATTCTCACAGAATATGAGATTCTTCAGATCATCAGAGATCAGGGTTATGATCTTAAATCAGTTATCAGAGCAGACAACGATGACTGGGACAGATATGAATCAGGAATCTGGAGAAGCTGTCAGGACTGGCTGTTAAATGAGGATAACAGGGAACATCAGGGATACAACGACATTCTCAGCTATTTCAGAAGAATACAGGAAGAATATCTTGCGTATGGAAGGGAATATATCGGGTGGGCAATGTATCTGATTGTGCCGGAAATTGAGATACCTGCTCAGTGATTTTTATGAACCAATACTCATTTGTTGCCTATATTCCAAACAAACCGGCAGCACTCAACCTTGCTGCAGGCATAATAACAGAACTCAATGGAAATATAAACAGAATACACTATGACAGGCAGATAGATTCCCAGACTGCTTTCTTTGAGGTTACATGCACGGAAGATGAATATGAAAAAATTAAAGAAAAACTTTCATCAATAGGCTACCTCAGAAATTCACTAAAAAGTCTCCCTTTCCTGAGATTCAGCGTCAATCTGCCACACGAGTCAGGCGCACTGGCGAAATTTTTAGAGATAGCATCTGATGCCGGGGCATATATAGGATCTATTGATTTTGATGATACCGGGAGTTTTCCGGAGACTGTTTTTGTCAGTATGAATCTTGAAGAGGAGCACAGGGCAGAAAAACTTCTTGATTCTTTAAAGAACCATTACAGAATAGATATTATTGATTATGATACAACCGGCACCAATCTTGACAAAACAGTATTTTATGTCAGGTTTGCCCGCCAGTTAAGACAGTTCCTCCAGGATGACGATGAACAGCTTTTGATGGACTTTTTAAAGGACATAAATCACACAGTCCAGGAACTGACAAAACTCGGCGAAAATCCCCATGAGGTCTTTGAGAATTATATCAAATGTGGTGAATTTTTAAATTCAACAACAGGAAACGGTTTTTATGCAGATGTCCAGGAAATCCGGATAAATCATAATCTGACACTCTTCTGCTTCCAGATGCCCGGCGGAGGCAGCATATTCATCTTTGATACACCTGATGAAATTGTTATGATTGACACAGGTTACGGAATATATACCGATGACGCAAAGAAGATGTTCTCGTATTACGGTCTTGATGTGGAGAAAAAACTTTCATTTATCATTATAACCCACGGGGATGCGGATCACTGTGGTGCCGGCGGTGCATACGATGTTCCTGCCTATATGCATCCCGCAACTCCTGAGATAATAAAATGTGGAAACCGTGCATGGGGATCCAGAAGTGAAAAATCAATACTTGAAAAGGTTTACACTACAATGATTGCCCTGTTCTCGCACTGGAATCCTCCGAAAGAAGAGAACATACGTCTCTTTCCGGAATCCTCCACAGAGATGATCAGCGGATTTCCGATCCTGTCAAAGATTCCAATAGGCGGTCTGTCCTTTGAAATCCTTTTAAGCATGGGGGGGCACCAGTTCGGCCAGCTCATAGTATTCTGTCACGAAGCAGGGCTTTTATTTACCGCTGACAGCCTGATGAACTTTTCAAGTTTCACAGAAGAACGCTGCAGATACAACTCAATTGCAGACTTCCTTGTGACATCGGTAAATGTAGATTCCGAACTGGCAAGAGAGGAAAGAAAGGGAATTATGGACATAGTAAGGCATTATGAGGAAGAAACCGGCAAAAAATGTCTTATCTGCGGAGGACACGGGACAGTCTCCATACTTAACAGGGAAGGAAAGACAGAAACTTATGGTGAAGTTGAACACTATACACATTCCTGAAACAGGAATGTGTATTTAGTGGTTTTTTTAATTTTTCCGCTACTTATATGAAATTCTGGCATTATAACCGGTAAAAAATTATCAGAGTCATTTTTCGAGTATCTTTTTATATAACTATATTCCTTATAGACATCTATGAGCGGTTCAACAGATATATATAAAATAATCTTTGAGCATGCAAAAACGGGCCTTATACTTGTGGATGAAAAAGGCAGTGTTATTGCTGCAAACAAAGCATTCTGTGATCTTTCAGGATATCTTCCTGAGGAGATGAAAAAAGCCGTCAGAATAAAGTCTCTTGTATTTCCTAAGGATTTACCCCGTATAACAGATATCTTTAAAAATGCTTCTGAAAGATCTGTCACTCATGATTTAATTCATGAATTCAGGCTTCTCAGTAAAGATGAAAGTCTGATTGATGTAGCTGCAACATTTTCTTTTGCACCTGAAAAAGGATTTATTATTATTACAATTCTCAACATTACAGACAAAAAGAAAATTACCCGGTCACTATTAAGACGTGATGCAATTTTAGAGGCAATAAACTATGCATCCAACCAGTTTTTAAAGACAGAATCATGGACTGATGTGATGCCTGATGTACTAAAAACTCTCGGAGAGGCCTCAAAGGTTGCAAGAATCTTCTGTTTTGAAAACTCGGTTGATGAGAAAACAGGCGATATCCTGATGAATGAGAGATTCGAATGGGCATATGAAAAAGAGGCCGCCCAGATAACGAATGAAAGCATGCAGGGGCTTTCATATAAAAAAGCGGGAGTTTTACGCTGGCAGAAACAGCTTGAAAAAGGGAAGATTGTCTTTGCGGATATTAACACTGTTGAGGAAAAGGAGAGAAAAAATATGGAGAAACTCGGTGTCAGAACATCTGTAATAACCCCGATATTTTTAAACGACCGGTGGTGGGGTTTTGTCGGCCTTGACGAGACAAGAGAGGACCGGGAATGGACTGATGCAGAGATAGACGCACTCGGGGCGGCGGCCGGAATTATAGGAAATGCAATTTACAAACAGGAAAGTTACGAGGCTCTTATTGCATATATAACCGAGTCGGCATTAAGAATAAAAGAACCTGTAATAATCGTCAGGGACAATATTTCACGGATTAAAACAGATATTTCCGAGGATGTCTTATCACCTGAAAGCATAACGGCAAGAATAGACGTTCAGGTGAAAAATATCGACC
Source organism: Methanomicrobium sp. (assembly GCF_055145805.1). Lineage (NCBI taxonomy): Archaea > Methanobacteriati > Methanobacteriota > Methanomicrobia > Methanomicrobiales > Methanomicrobiaceae > Methanomicrobium > Methanomicrobium sp. The sequence goes on from NZ_JBSREC010000051.1 coordinate 38,916, forward strand.
AGATTATTGAAAATTTAAGAGAGTTAAATATATCAATTGTTGAGAAGAGAAGTGAAATCCCTGAGGCTTACAGAAATTTCATCTCCCGTTAAGATAAGTTATACATAACAAATGTGTTCAGCTAAAAGACCGCAAGGGACACAGATCTGCCTTTTTCTCTCTCCCCTGATGTGGGGATGTTTTTTTTCAAAAAACAACTATTTATGCTTGAAATACTTATAGACTCATATGAGCAGTTCAGTAAATATATATAAAATAATATTTGAACATGCAAAAACAGGCCTTATACTTGCGGATGAAAAAGGCAATATTCTTGCTGCAAACAAAACATTCTGTGATCTTTCAGGATATCCTTCTGAGGAGATGGAAAAAACCGTCAGAGTGGATTCTCTTGTTTTTCCCGAAGAACTCCTCCGTTTAAAGGAGGTTTTTAAGGATGTTTCAAAAGGAGTTGCCTCTGATGTATCAATTCATGAATTCAGACTTATCAGAAAAGATGAAAGTCTGATTAATGTAGCCGCAACATTCTCATTTGAACCTGAAAACAAATTTATTGTTATCACAGTTCTCAACATTACAGACAAAAAGAGAATCACCCAGGCGCTTTTAAGGCGTGATGCAATTTTAGAGGCAATAAACTATGCATCAAACAATTTTTTAACATCTGATTCATGGACCAAAGTGATGCCTGATGTGCTAAAGACCCTCGGAGAGGCCTCAAAAGTTGCAAGAATATTCTGTTTTGAAAACTCGGTTGATGAGAAAACAGGCGATATCCTGATGAATGAGAGATTTGAATGGTCTTATGAAACAGACGCAGCCCAGATAACAAACAAACGTATGCAGGGATTATCATATAAAAAGGCAGGGGTTTTACGCTGGCAGAAGCAGCTTGAAAAAGGGAAGATTATCTTTGCGGATATTAACACTGTTGAGGAGGAAGAGAGAAAAAATATGGAACTTCTCGGTGTCAGAACATCTGTAATAACCCCGATATTTTTAAACGACAGATGGTGGGGTTTTGTCGGCCTTGACGAGACAAGAGAGGACCGGGAATGGACTGATGCAGAGATAGACGCACTGGGAGCAGCTGCCGGAATTATAGGAAATGCAATTTACAAACAGGAAAGTTATGAGGCTCTTTTGGCATATATAACCGAGTCGGCATTAAGAATAAAAGAACCTGTAATAATTGTCAGGGACAATATAATACAGATTAAAGAAGATATCGTTGAAGATATAATTTCAAAAGAGAGCATAACAACAAGAATTGATATTCAGGTAAAAAATATTGACCAGATTATTAAAAACCTGAGAGATCTAAATATCGCAATTGTAGAGAAAAGAAGTGAAATTCCTGATTCTTACAGGAAATTTATTTCACGATAGGCAGGTATTCACATGACTTTAGAATCAGACAAAAACCCAAATAAGGCAGAGATCTGCCTTTATCTCTCCCCTCCTGCCAGGCTGAAAGACAATAATGTTGCGCTTATAAAAAAGATCACCGAAGAGGGCAATGATGTAATTATAATTACAATCAATCAGCCGGCGCAGTATCTCTGCGAACTTTATAAAATAAAAGGGATAGATCTGGAAAAAGTAACCTTTGTTGATGCAATTACAAAATATGCGATGGGAAAGGCAGATGAAACTATCCCGGGATGCAGATTTTTAAACAATCCCGGCGATCTCACCTCTCTTTCAATAGCGGTTACAGAGACATTAAAAGAGATAGAAAACAAAAAACCCTACATCCTGATAGATTCCATAAATGCAATGCTGATCTATCTTCCGTCAAATAACATAACCAAATTTATACATTTTGTAACGAACAAACTAAGAATTCTTGACCTTTCAGGAATCTACCTTGCCGCAGAAAGCAGTCTTGACCCTGCAATAATGTCACAACTCATGACATTTACAGATAAGGTAGTAGATATGGATAAAGAAAATAATCCTGAAATCTGATACAAATGATGAGAGAGACAAAGTCTTCGCATGCCTGGACAGAAAACCGCAGAGCGGTTTTCTTATAAAAATATTTTTTGGGTAATCAATTGTTCTTCCGGTAAAATTCCATTCTCTGCAGGATATAGCTTAGTACCTGTTCTTCAAGAGGGAGTCTGTCCTCCGGAGATGAGAGATATGCACATGCGTATGCAAGAATAAGTGCATTGTCACGCTCAAACTCCTGAGTAATGACAGTATCCTCTTTTTTAAGCCTGATTGCATAATATTTCTCATCATCGCCTGAAAATCTGCATTCTGTCTCTTCAGGTTCTTCATATCCGTAAGTCTTTGTCGGATCCCCCCCCTCCCAGTTAAACTCTGATCTTATAGACTTCTGCGATGGCAAAAGCTCTATTGAATGACTCCTTATTATCTCAACAGAACATTTAAGGGATTTTTTAGCCTCATCTCCCTCAAGCTTTCCGATTATTTTATCCGCCCTTCCTATTGCCCTGTCATAAAGGCCTGTTCTGTATCCGATAAGCATTGATGCAATAAGATGCCCTATATTTCCTGAAACAGGCGGCATCTTATCCCCAAGACCTCTCATATATTCAAAAAGTTCTCTTTCGGTCTCCTTATTTTCCATAAAACACATCTCCTTTAAATTTATATTCCTGATTTAGACATAGCCCCTGATAATAAAAAATAGTATTTCTAAAATTACACTCCGGAATAACATAATCCGGATATTTTTGGTATAAAAAATTATCAGAAAAAATATGAATTCTAAGTAAAACTGTTATAGAAGTCCCATCTCAGTTTTAAGGGACTTAAGCTCTTTCTGCATATTTTCAAGACTGCAAAATATTGAGTTTAATTCTTTCTCAAACATATTTCCAAAATTTTTCACGTTGCCCTGGACAGAATAAGTATTATACAACAGTTCCCGGAGTCTCATAAGAACATCCTCCTGTATATAAAGATCAAAGAGCCTCCTCTGCTTTTCATCACATGCACCGGCCGCCTTTGCCAGAATCATAGATTCTGCTGCCTTTCTTCTCCGGTCGATTACCATATTAATTATGCTTTGAAGTTCGGACGGTTTTACCGGCTTCATTACATAGCCGTCAATAAGAGTCCCGTAATCAACGAAATCATTTGGAACCGGCGCTTTTGCAGTCATCATTACAACAGGAATGCCTTCAGTCTCCGGGTTTTCTTTTATCATTTCCAGAGTTTTCCAGCCGTCAACAGGCTCCATCATAATATCAAGAAGTATCAGATCAGGCTTTTCGCAGGAGAGCTTTTCCAAGCATTCTAATCCGTCATAGGCACCGGAGGATTCATATCCCAGTTTGCCAAGGAAATTGCAGTAAAGATTGGTGAGAACTCTTGTATCGTCCACAATCATTATCTTCTCCATAGATCACACCTCTTTTGTAATATTATAGTGTTTTACAAGAAAATCGCGTATTTTTGCAGATTCAAGCCATCCGATATCCAGTTTTTTGATGATACTGTCTATTTCATATGCCTGTTCAATTATTGCTTTGGATTCTGTCCCTTCCAATATATCAGCATATGCAACAATAACAGTGAGCGGATTTCTAATATGATCATTTAAAACCGCAAGCTGACCCAGATTGTGATTTATCTGTTCCAATGCAGCTTTTTCACGTTCCCTTGAATCAACATCATCTGTTATATCCTTTCCAATAAGATAGCATATCTTCCTTTTGCCTCCCAAATCACAAAAACCTGTAAATTCAATCAGTGAGAAATTATTATCACTGCGCCTCAGTTTTAGCGTAACCTTATACCCTGATTTCTCGTTTAAAAAATTTCCCGTTTCATTTTTCAAAAGCTCAAAGTTTATGGAATACGCATCTTCGTAAGGCTTTTTTTCTAAAATTTCCTCCTGAGAATAGCCCAGAACAGCTTTTACTGCAGGATTTATATATATAATTTCTAAATTCTCATCCAGAACAAAGATCAGATCAGATATTCTCTCTGAGATTGTCCGAAACTTTCTTTCACTCTCCTCCAGTGCAGACCGCATCCTGCTCTCCCTTTCCATATGACCGGCAACCAGGATTCCGGATGCAACACATGCCAGAAAGAACAGTACCCTTACAAAAAAAGCATATCCTGAAGCAATCAATGGATTGAATGCAGCAGTCTGACCTTCTGAATTAAGAACCAAAAAACTGCCTGAGAGATAATAATCCGAGATCAGACTGTCAACAATCCAAAAAAACATTCCGAACATTAAAAAAAGCAAAAATATGTAGACTGAATTTTTGTCATAACTCATTATAAGTCCGAGATATTTCTTTTCCCATGATTTAGAAGTCAATTTTGTTAGTCTCCATGTTATAATCAGAACATAAAGAATATATAAGGCCAAAACCTGTATTTCTGGCTGTATATACCCTCTTTTCTGATACAATCATTTGAAATCCGTCAGTCAGATTTTAATGACCGAAGTGTTCATATTAAGGCCCATATTGAACATATTGGGACAAAATGTCCACAAATACCCGGTTTTTGATTTAATTATATGAATTTTTTCCACTATTTTAGATTAACCATTAATGACATTATTTCTCAAATTCGGTTATTATATTCTGTATTTTTTCAGCGTTGCGTGATATCTCCTCAAGCTCCATACCCCCTTTTAACCCTGATATTGCAACAATTGCAGAAAGCGGCTGTTTTATCAGATCTATTAAGGACTTTGTTGAATCTGAAACTTTTTTTTCAGGATTGCCTGTCTTTTTATCTGAGGTCTTATCTTCCGGAATAAATATGATGACTACCTGTTTTTTCTTTTCATAATCCGCCCTGTTAATCACTGCCATTCCTTTGAGGAAATTATCATCAGACATCCTGAAAACAGCAGAATACTCTAAAATCTGAGATTTTGCAGCTTCCAGTACAGCACCGGGCAGATCCTCCCCAAATATCAGACCCGGTTTTACTGAGTTAATTGCAGATTGTTTAATACCGGAAATACTCAGGAAATTTTCATTTACATCCACAAAATTACCGGGAGAATTATCCTCCTCTACAGAGATTACACATGCAGGGAAGGGAAGAGAATCAAATACGGCATGAAACTTTTTTTCTCCGGATTCAATTGCTCTTTCAGCCTTTATTGCACGGTGTTTCTGAAGAACGGTCTCTATTGTCGTGTATATCTCCCTGGGACGTGCAGGTTTTGTCAGATAACCATATGGATTTGTCTCCATTGCACGCGAAAGGGTTTCATCTCCTGTATAAGATGTGAGATAGACTATAGGAATATCCCAGTTCTCTCCGATTCTTTCAGCAACATTGATTCCATCTATTTCATCCTCGAGATTTATGTCTATTAAGGCAAGGTCAGGCATAAGTTCGCCTGCCATTCTGACAGCATCTTCACCTTTTGTTGCAAGACCCACAACGTCGTAGCCAAACGATCCAAGAGATCTTTCAAGTCCCATTGCAACGATGACCTCGTCTTCGACGATTAAAACCTTGGCATCAGCCATAAAAAGATGTACCTCCAACAGATTCACTGAAATAAATAAAACCAAAAATACGACTGATGATGAAATCTACAGTGTAAATATTTATTTCAGACATAAAATAACCCCCCGGGATACAGAAAAACACACTGCACTTTTTTTATCAGATTAAATAACATTTCATGCAGATATATTCACTGTAAATAATCCTTTTTTATTAATATATTTAAATCTTTTTAAATGGCTGAAATTAATTACCTTTCATTTACTGACAAATGCCCTTAAAGAAAGATTTAAAGAATTTTTAGCATTCCTGATTTTTTTTTGAATCTATGTGCACCTGCAGATAACGCCAAAACTGTAATCAACAAAAAAACCAAAGACTCAGATTATATGAACGAGGAAAAAGAGCCGGCAGTTTTGATAAAAGATGTATTTCTTACTGATGTAAAACCAGAAAATACCACTCTTTCAGTAAAAATAGCAGTTAAAAACCCGCTGCCGGTTGATGCGACGATAAAAAAAGTGAACTTTTCCATATTCAGACTCACAGAAGACGGACATGAGGAATTTATGGGAAAGGGAGAGGAGAATGCAATTAAGATTGAGAAATCACGTGAAAATCTGTTTGAAATTCCTGTATCTGTTAAAAACAGGTCCCTTGTATACGCTGCGGCAAATTTCCTTACAGGCGATCTTACTGTAATTGTCAGGGGAAGCCTGTTTTTTGATCTGAAACTTTTTGCCCCTGAGATAAAGTTTGAAGAGAAAAGAGTTCTAAAAGGTCTCCCAAAAAGGCTTTTTGAAGAATAGAGGAGAATTCAGGATAAATTTTCTTTTTTATCGAAATATATCCCGAGCCAGAGTTCAGTGCATAATATACGCCAGAATTCTTATTTCTCAAAAAATCTCCTGAAATATTATTACAGGATTTCTGCCTCAAAAAGAGATAATAATATTGGATTTTTACTCAAAAAATCAGTATTTTTTCTTTTTGGCCGGATCAAAGAACAAAACCCTGCCAAGTGTTGCAAGCCCTATCAAAAATGCTGAAACGTAAATTATCATGGTAAAATACATAATCCAGCTGGAGAATTCGAAATCTGCCGAATACATCACTATTGAAGCGCCGATTACAAGTGCGGATGCGACAATTCCCATTATCATCTTGTCTGTCGCCTTCTCGATAGTTTCTGATAATTTCTCAACATCCTTTGCAACGATATCGATCTGAAGCTTTCCCGCCGCCCATTTATTCATTGTCCTGTTGAATATTTTCGGGAGCTTCATGATACTGTCCATGCTGTCCATTAAGGTATGGGAGGTCTTTTTGAAGCTTGACGGTGAGAAATACTGCATTTTTATGACTTCGGTCAGGTAGGGCTTTGTCTTGTCGTAGAAGTTAAACTTCGGGTTTAAGGTCTGGCCCATTCCGATAACCATCATAATGACTTTTAAAAGTGACATCAGCGTGCTGGGAATCTGTATGTGATACTGATTTAACACCTTTGGTATGGAATCTAAGGCACTGCCGGCATCAACGGAGGATATCTCAAAACCTTCGGTATCAAAGAGTGCATAATAGAGCTGATCCTTAATATCATCCAGATCATCGTCATCGATTCTGACACCGAGCTTTTTGAATGAATCAATTATCATGTCAACATCAACATCAACGATTGAAAGAAGCAGTTTTAGGAAAGTGTGTCTTCTTTCAGGCCGTATTACCGCAATTGCACCGAGATCAATAAATGCAAGCTTTCCGTCTATTGTGACTATGAGATTTCCGGGATGAGGGTCTATATGGAAGAAGCCGTCTTCAAATATCATCTTTAGGTATGTCTCAAATCCCCAGTCGGCATAGACTTTCGGGTCATACCCCAGTATCTTTATTCCCTCTATATCATCGACCCTTATTCCCTCAATAAACTCCATCATCAGGAGTCTTGAGCCGGAATACTCCCAGTATATCTTTGGAAATTTTATATTTGGCCTGTCATGGAAGTTTCTCCTGAATATATCCGCATTCTTTCCCTCAGCGATATAATCCAGCTCCCTCTTCATCATCTTTGTGAATTCATCAACCATTCCGGAGAGGTTTAATGATTTGAGAGTGGGATTTACCTTCTCAAACCTGCGGGCCATATTTTCTATAATTACAGTGTCGGCCTCTATCTTATCAGAGATATCCGGACGCTGAACCTTTATTGCGACAATTGTTCCGTCCTTTAAAATGGCACGATGAACCTGTCCGATTGAGGCGGCGGCAATAGGCGTCTTTTCAAAATATTGAAACGTCTCGTCAACAGAGCCGCAGAACTCCTCAATTGTAGGACGCAGATCCTCAAAAGGCACAGGGGCAACATGATCATGCAGCTTTTTAAGCTCTTCAATCATCTCCGGCGGCAGTGTCTCAGTCTTGGATGCAATCATCTGCCCGAACTTGACAGCAGTAGGACCAAGCTCCTCCATTGCAAGCCGCATTCTTTCATATATTGAACGGCTGTCAGGAATGGATTTTTTAAAAAGTTTCTTTCTTCTGGTTGCATCAGGATCAATTTCATCAAGAAAAATACCAAAACCATATTTAGCCGCAACATCAGCGATCTGGCCGTAGCGTTTCAGCTTTGTAACCATATGAGGATTCTATGTCTTTCATGGTAATAAAATAGTCTTGAAGTATCTCTTATGACAAATAGCAAAACAGATAGCAAAAAAATTATGTGATTTTTAAATTTAGGTCTTTTTTAAGATCAGAATTATAAATGCTGATATCAGAGACAGCATTACTAGAATCCCGTCCGTTCCTGCTGCAGGAGTCGGCTTTTCTGTTTCAGACACCGGGGATTTGGTCATCTGAGGTGTCTGTGTGTAAACCTCTGTTGCAGCAGGTCTCTCTTCTGCAAGGGTAAATTCCGCAGAATACGCAGCTTTTCCATCTTCCCTTGAAATTTTAAAGAGATAAACATCAGGTTTCATGCCGGTTGTGTCAAGAGGTATTTCCCAGGTATTGTCCGGATATGCAGGAATAACTGTAGTATAACCGGAATTCCCTGAAAATTCAGATGAACTGCTCTTTGTTGTTGGTGCAAATGAGGCGGAATAAAGTTCATATAAAAGCCTCTCACCTGCAGCGATATTTGTCTGTCCCGATATCAGAAGCATATCACCTGCATAATATGTCTCTTTTGGTGTAAAGCGAATCCAGGGATCTGTTATTAAAAATTCAGTGACAGTATATGTATCGTCAATATCAGGAGAGTCAAGCATGTTCATAAGTGCATGTGCAGCAGAACTTCCCTGAAGTTTTCCGGAACCGTCAATTATAAAGGACTGGCCTGCAGTGGATTCCACCAGTGTCTGCCCTGAAGGCGTTATGCCGGAAAGATCTGCATCAAAAACACCGTTGTACATCGGGTGCTGGACTATACAGAAATACTGACCTGCGGCCAGATTATCAGTAACGCTTCCCGAAATTTCATAAATGTATTTATCGCCTGATACGCTCTGAGTCTCTCTTGTCCAGTAATTCGGACCAAAAACCCAGAATGCAAGCCCCTGCTGCGGACTTCCTGTTGCAGTGCCGCTGATTGTCACAGTGTCTCCTTTTGCATATGTGCCCGTCTGGGCAGATACAGGGCAGCATACAATAAATAATGCAATGAAAACCCCTGCAATTAAAATATATCTTTTCTCCATTTTTTTAACTCCTGTTCTGTCCGGATAAAATCCAAGAGATTTTTTTCCGGTATAACTATAATCGTCTTAAAGGAGTTATAATTAAAATAACTTTGCCTAAAGCGAATTTTAGTGTAAATTATCAGTTTTTTTCCGATGCGGAAGAGACCATTGCGA
>NZ_JBSREC010000052.1:0-5681 GCF_055145805.1 Methanomicrobium sp.
TAGATTTATAACTATAGATTCAAAAAATACTGAACAGGCTTTAAAATTTTATGAAAAAAATGGGTTTAAAATTGCCACCCGAAGTACAGGTAAAGATTTTGTTCCAATGTATCTCGATTTACACAAGGTAAATCAAGAATAATAAATAACCTTGTCTTCTTCAACCCTGCAAATCTCCCCGTTCTCTTTTTTCTTCTGTGTTCCTTCTTCAATTGCTTTCTTCTGATTGTCAGCAATCATTCCAAGAGCAATCAGCCATTTCATGATCTTTTCATAAGGCCAGTTTCGGACAGCATCCACATTGACATACAGCTCTTTTGAAAGAAGATAGAATTCAAGGTCAAGTTTGACCTCAGGTTTCCATGTTTGGCAATATCAGATTTAAGGTTTCCCATGCAGTAAAATAGAAAGGGGATTTAAAAAAGGGAAGTCAGATTATTTAGATAATTCTGTACATTTGATTCTTTTTACAAGTCTGAATTTTAAGGTAAGATATATTGAAACAGGATCCAACTTATAACTTGATATAAAGTAATTGTTGTCATTAGGTTTTTCTAATAAAATTTCGGGTAAATTTTGATTACTCATTTTTTTTGATAGATTGTTACAATGTAACTGAGCAATGAATCTCTTTTTGGAATATTCATCAATTTCCTGAATAAGATCATTATATATCAAAAGTTCTCCCTTATTTTCATGCTTAATTATATCTTTTAAAGTTCGTTTCCGCTTAAATACTACTCCCCCTCTCCAACCATGACCAAAAATCCAGATGTCGGAGGCATATTTATTTTTTAAAACCTCCTTTACATCATTGACATTGTAACAATTATATAACTTGAAATTGCAGTTTTTCTTTAAAAGGGCCTTTATAAGAACAGATAAGCCACAAGGTAATGAGTCATCAGGATTTGGGGAATTGATCAAAATTATGGAATGATGACTTGCATTGTCCTTGAATCCGGGATTTTCAGGATATTTGCTCATATACTTTTTTCCATAGTAAGTACTTAAAGGAATAAATATGAACAGATACACAAAAAAGAAAATAGCAGATATGGATGCAATAATAACGAAAAGCTCTCCATTGATATTTAAAAAGTTCGTAAAAAATCCATATATGAACATTAAAGGCATCCATATTATAGCAAAAAAGAGAATTGCAATTGAATAAGTATGCTCAATTTTCATCATAAATTAGACTCTTTTAGTGAAGTGCTTAATTCTTTTTATAGTTCTCTTGAAGATCTCAGATAAATTTAAGAATTATCTTCTGACTCTTTTTTTACGATGATATTAACAAAAACCTGATTTTTACATCCGGGACGGGTGCATTTGAATATTTCGGCACGAGGTTTTTTGTTAACACAACCATATAAGAATCCAGCAGAATACAATTTTGCTCCACAATCCCTGCAAATCATTGCCATAACCAATTATTGGTCATGATCTATGAAGAAATTTTTTGATTTCGGAGCACAGTGAATCAGTAATAAAATCAATAACATTCTCCTGTTCCAGATCAAAGACCTGTCTGAACAAATTGAGGAGGAATTTAAAAAAGGGAAGTCAGAGATAGATTAGGAAGGACATTTAATTCTATCAATTACTTCATTCTTTAGAGCTGAAACAATAGAGATAGAGGACATTTTATAATTTGAAACATAAGAATTTCTATAATCTGAAGAGTCGATTAATAATAATTCGGGGAGAGATATGTTATTTCTTTTTTTAACAATATGATTACAATGAAATTGAGCAATAAACTCCTTTTTCGGGTAATTTTCTGGATTTTTAATTAGATCCCTATAAGATCTTCTTTCAACTTTTTCTTTCAATGTAATGTATTCTACAATATTTTTCTTTTTATATAGGGAAAAACCACCTCTCCATCCATGACCAAATAGCCAAATACTGGTTGCATAAGGATTTTTTAATACAGAATCAATTTCTTCAGCAGAATTACAGCAATATAGTTTAAATGGGCATTTCCTTTTTTCAAAAGCCTCTATTAAAACATCAATTCCACCCCAAAAAGTGAAAGTATTTCTTTCAGAATTTAATATAATAATTGCATTGTGATTTTTTGAGATAGATTGATTTTGACTCATTATTACTTTTTTTACACAAGTTTTACCTTTTTTAGAATAATATAACGCTAATCCAACATAAATGGATGAAAACAAAATCAGCAAGAAAATAGCTAGATGAAAAAATATAAACGCACCATTGAAGTAAAAAATATAAATCAAGCTTAGAATACCTATTATTGCTAAAACAAAAATTACGTAATCTGATACTTTACTATCATACACTTTTTCAATTTTAACCATTGAAGAGTATTATACAACGACAACTATAATTGTCTTCTCTAAAAATGAATTCTTAAGATATCATCTTGATGTTTGAATAAACTTTATCTATGTAATTTTACACGAAAAATATACGATGGTAACAATTTTTCATCAAAAGAACTGAAAGAAAATACATAAAGTCAGGCTGTGATAGAAATATATTCAAATGAAAGTTATGGTCGGAGGCACATTTGATCCTCTTCATGATGGTCATAAAAAACTGCTTGAGAGATCCTTTGAGATCGCAGGTGAAAAGGGGTATGTGAGGATTGGTCTGTCCGGAGATCTGTTTGCAAACAGAAAAACGCATCCCATAAGACCATTTCCTGAGAGAAAAAAAGATCTTGTCCAATATCTTAATTTAAAAAATTACAGTGCAAAATGGGAGATAGAAGAGCTAAAGGACAGGTTTGGGTCAACCCTTGATACCGATTTTGACGCAATTGTTGTTAGTGAGGAGACTTTTCCGACTGCTGTTGAGATAAATAAACTCAGAAAAGAGAATAATCAGAAAAAGGTCGACATACACCAGATTACCTGCGTTCTTGCAGAGGACGGACGCTGGATTTCAAGCACAAGAATCTGGAAAGGTGAGATAGATGTTCACGGGAGTCTTCTCTCTAAAGGAAAATAAATTTTGATCTAATCTGTCAGAATTTTAAAAAAAGCAGAGCAATATAATACATATCTTTAATTTGCGTTTGGTATTGTAATATTCCAGCATGTTCCATTGTCCAGATCAAGTTCAATACTGCCTTCCATCTGGTATTCAATTATGTTTTTGACAAGCCGCATTCCCAGAGTCGAGGAATTCTCAAAATCAAATCCTTTTGGCATACCTGTTCCGTTGTCTGAAACACATATATTGTGAAAACCGTCGTTATCACTCATTTTAATGGAAATGTTTCCGCCATCGCTCCCTTCAAATGCATATTTGAGAGAGTTTGTTATGAGCTCATTTACAACAAGACTGCATGGTATTGCTGTATCTATCGAAAGAAAACAGTTTTCTGCAAAAACCCTGCCCTCAATTTTTTTATCTCTTCCAAAATTGGCCACCAGTTCTTTTAAAAGGAGTTCAAAATGATGACCGGCATTTATAACAGCTATGTTGTCGGATTTGTAAAGTTCCTCATGAACAAGTGCCATTGAGATTATACGGCTTTTTGCGTCTCTTAATGGCTCTAAAAAGCATTCCTCTTTCAGATCGTTCATCTGCATTCCAAGCATCGAGTTTATGACTGCAAGGTTGTTTTTAACCCTGTGATGAACCTCCTGCAAAAGGGTTGTTTTTTCGTCAAGAGATCTCTGAAGCTCCTTTTCCGCCTGAATTCTTGCGGTAATATCAAGAGCCATGCCAACTATTCCTGTCACATTGCCTTCTGCATCCAGTCTTGCTGTCTTGCTGAACAGGACGTCGTGATATTCTCCTTTTTTATTTGTTATTTTGTATTCATACTGTTGGTGATGCGGTTTCTCTATAATTTCCCTATCCTTTTTCGAGTAAAAATCCGCAAGTTCTGCCGGGAAAAAATCATAGATATTCTTTCCTATGATATCATCTTTTTTCTGCCCTGCAAGCATTTCAAAAGCACTGTTGCAGTCACAATAAATACCCTTTGTGTTACGATAGAATACCGGTGCAGGAATTGAGTCCATGAGAGCGGATACATAATTGACCTTCTCCTGAAGCTCTTTTTCAAACAATTTTTTCTCTGTAATATCACTTGCAACGTACTGATGTTCAGTTAAAAGACCATATTCATCATAAAAAGCTCTTATATTCAGATTTTGCCATCTGGTTTCTCCTTCATTTGTGATTATACAAATTTCAAGATTTTTCAGGGGTTTTTTTATTGTGAGGTTTTTTATTGCTTTTTGTAACTTTTCACTATATTCGGGTGGCATATCGGGGTTGAATTTTTTACCAATTATTGCACTTTTTTTAATTCCGTAATAGTTGCAGAAGGCATCATTTGCAATTGTGTATTCTCCGCCGGGAAGAACCCGTGATATCAGTTCAGTCTGATCATTTATCAGATAAAGATACTTTTTCTCGGATTCTTTGATTTTGTATGAAAGAAAGGATATGATAATGCTTAGAACAATTGTAACAAAGATATATACCGGACCTGTAACAGGTATGAAATATGGTCCTCCTGTCTTAAATGAACTAAAAACAAGATAAATAATTCCGAGAAATCCTGTGAAATATATTGCTTTTTTTGGGTAAAGATATGAAGCTGCCAAAATCGGAAATAAAAGAAAAGGAATAAAAAACGGAGGGTAGCTGTTAAACAGGGTGTAAAGTGAGAGTGAAAGACATACGATGGTTAATATTGCTAAAAACAGAACTATTCTGTTTTTAAATACTTCTCTGCAGATTCTGCATTTACTATAGATCTCCCCTGAATCCACCATTGTCTGTAACAATGTATGTGTGATATATATTAAGTTATATTATATAGTCTGCAATATCTGATGAGATGATGTTGTCGCAGTAAAGGCAATGCAGTGTACCTTCTACCACCTCAAATTTTGTATCAATAGGTTCGTCAGAGTTTGTAATACAGCCGGGATTCGGGCAGATGATAACGCCTGTAAATATATCGGGGATCTCAACCCCTATTTTTTCAACAACCCTGTAGTTACGGATGATGTTTATGGTTGCATTCGGGGATATGAGTGCAATTCTGTTTACCTCTTCTTTTGAAAGTTCCCTGTCTGATATCTTCACTATATCCTTCATTCCGGAGAGATTGCTCTTAACGTTTGTTGCTATCGATAAGGATTCTGTTGTAAAACCTGTTATTCCAAGAATTCTCAGAACGGTGAGTGCCTCTCCCCCTTTAATGTGATCTATCACGGTTCCGTCCTGAATCGGGCTGATTAGAAGTCCGTTTTCCGGTTTGCCATCCTTTTTTGTCATAAAATAACCTCCTCAAGCATTGCCATTCTTACAGGTATTCCGTTTTCCGCCTGTCTGAAATACTTGGCATATGGCAGTTTGTCAACACGTGGATCTATCTCACCTGCACGGGGAAGGGGGTGCATGAGAATAAGGTTTTCACGCACATTTTCAAGTGTCTCAGGTGTAATTCTGTATGAATGTGCAACTCTTGAGTAACTTGCCGAATCAGGGAATCTTTCGCGCTGTATTCTCGTGGCATAGAGAACATCAAGATCGTTTATTATCTCATCCATACTGCTATGCTCGGCTATTTCTGTATCTCTGTCTTTGAGTTCCTTTGCAAGTCCCTGTGGAATCTCAAGTCCTTTTGGTGCAATCGTATGAATTCTCACATTATAGTTTGAAAGAGCGTAGGC
>NZ_JBSREC010000053.1:0-30695 GCF_055145805.1 Methanomicrobium sp.
AAAGTCTTCCCGTTTTAAAATTCCCTTTTTCAAAAGTGAACCGGCATAATAAGAACCTGCAAATCCTGCGATAATTCCGGATATAACAATTCCGGGTGGATTTATTCATTGACACTGGTGTTTAACAATTTCTTCCCGTTTGTTATATCCGGAATTATCGCAGGATTTGCAGGTTCTTATTATGCCGGTTCACTTTTGAAAAAGGGAATTTTAAAACGGGAAGACTTTAGTGAAATATTCCAAAAAAAAGTTATAAACTCGGCTCTCACAGCTCTTTTGATTATATTCATACCGCTGTTTTTCAGCCTTGCCGCAGCACATCTTTATGAACCTGAAATTATTGTTTATGGGGAATATGACTCTAACTTTCAGATTGTAACAAAAACTGACTCCTATGGGGACATTCTATGGACGGCCGGCCTTAAAGAGACAACCTATTCCCAACCTGGCCTTGTTGTTGAGATGAAAAACAAAAGTATGGCTGTTTTTGGGCATGAACTGTCAACACGTGGCGGTATAGACACCATTACCTATATAGACGAAAATGGAATAGTTTCAGATCCTGTTTCGTTTCTTAGAAGTGATGTACCTGTGGATTTTGCAATTGAAATTCCCTGCACTGGATTTTTGCTCTCGGATTACAATAAAAATATCTTTAACCTTGCTTATGATGGAAGCATATTGGGGCATTATTCTATTCCCGAAGATCTTAAGAAAAGCGGGAATCTGGTTGAGATGGTTTATGCGGATGGAAAAGACACATTCCTTAACTGGGGTGAATATTGCGCCTTTATGGATACAAGCGGGAATATCTCCGGAATTAAATCATTTGCAGAAAAAGGATATAATGAGCGACCCTACAGGATGACGGTGAATGGTGCAACTGCAGCTTTTAACGGTGGATATATTATTTGTATAAAAGATGATAACTCCGGGGAATTAAAAGCAGTCTGGCTTGATAATAATCTAAATATTGTAAAAGAGGAGATTCTTGGAAGTTTTCATTCTTCTTATATATCTACTTTCAGTAGTGATACCGGAGATACAATTCTGATACAGGATGCAATTCCTCCTGAGAAAGGACCTTCAGGCTTTAAGCAGTATTTCCGCATTTATGATATGAATTCCGGTTTACATTATGATATAATGCCGGAAGATTCCGGTTATGATACCGAAATTTTTGTAAATCCGGGCGAAGGTTATGTGTTATTTACAGTTCAGGAAAAGGTATTTTCGGATGAATCAGAGGTCGTTATGAAAATATGCGGATTTGATGACGTATGCAGTGACACTATAAATGTTCTGGCAGGTAAATTTACAAGTATTAATATAATACAGACATCTGACGGTGGTTATCTTTTCACATATATAACAGATGAAGAGGATGAGTGATTTATGAAGAAGATTTCTCTGACATCCGTTCTTTTAATCCTTGTTGTTATCTTTGCAGGAGGTTCGGTGTACCTTTTTTCAACACTACCTGAAGGATGCTCTGATTATTGCGGACCGGTGATACAGGTTCACCATATGAATACATTTTATTCCTTTTCACCGGCCAATATTCCCGGCTTTGATTATTACAACAGGCCTGAAATTGTTTATGATGACGGCAGGTGGATACTGCCTGGGAAATATGAATCCGATGTGAACTCAGGCTATAAGTTTACTGACAAAAATTCTCTTTTTCATCTGGAAAATGATAAATCCGATTATACTCCTGATGTGGAAATAAAGGGCAATAAAATATTTTTTGATTCTGTTATCTACAATAATGTCGGACATTCTGTCGTAAATGTTACATTTGATGTAGTCTTTGATGTCACTATCAAAAAGAATGAAGACGGTGCCTATGGAGAATACAGCCGCTATGATCCTGACTTATGGCGTGAGAGTGTAACTGTCGAGAATTTTTATGAAAACTCCTCGCAGGAGATAAGAATTTATGCACCCTTATTCCCTGTGGAAAACAGTGAATCCTTCTCTGTTGAAGTATATTTTTTGTATCCAGAAAATCTGACTGCAGACGACGGCACAAAACTTGTTTATGACAACGGGGAATATATCCCTGCAGAATATGTCCCTGATGTCTACGATCTCTCTGACCCTGATGAAAGACGAAAAATCAGGATATATGAATATTTCATTGTCAAAAGCGGATTTGAAGGGGAAGTATAGTATAATTTGGGAATCTCGCCGGCTTTATCATATTGATTAATATACGAAAGTCTTTTTAAGATAATAGATAATATCATCAGATAACCGGTAATTTTCCGGATTTGGAGATTATTATGAGTGAAGATATAGTAGAGAGTTCATTTTTTGGAAGTCCGATGAACTTCACACCTGCATGGTGGACATTTGTCCTTTTAGGACTACTGGCGATTGTAATCGGCACAATCGGGTTTATATGGACACCGTTTTTCATCCTCTTCTTCGGCTATTTCATAGGAATTATGGTAATCATTTACAGCATTATAACCATAATTCAGGGTGTAAAGAGTCATGAAGGTGCGGGTGCGTCGGCTGCTTTGATTATTCTTGGAATACTCGGAGTCTTAATCGGATTTTTAGTAGTATCAAGTCTTGCCTCGGCATGGCTTTTAGTTACATACTTAATTGCAATATGGGCGTTTATGACCGGATTTACAAACATCTTCATGGCCTTTTCCGGAAATGCAGGCACAGGATACAAAATTCTTCTCCTGATAGCAGGTATTATTGCTGTAATTTTGGGATTCTATGTAATGATGTATCCGCTCATGGCACCTGTTGTCGTAATGCAGGTCTTTGCAATATTCAGCATGGTATGGGGTATCATTTTGGTTGTGACAGGAATCACAACAAAAGGACTCGTAGCTCCGGATGTTGCAGAAGTAACTGAATAATACTAAAAATACCGGTGATCCCTTTTCGGGTTCACTTTTTAACTCTATTTTTTGAAATGGTTAAATGCCTGATTTTTTTATAAGCTCTGATGTTTGTATGTGATAACGCGGGTTTTATCATATTCTGCATCAAATTTAGAGACAGTTCTTCAAATGGATTTTATTTACGATACTGATGATGTTCCGCCCCGCGGCTATCTGCTATCATCGGGAATTCAGTGGGCAGCGGTTTTGTTATCATATGTTATGATCATCGGAACAGTTGTATCTGCGATGCACTACTCTGACCCGTCAGAGCAGGTTTACTATATACAGAAACTTCTGATAATAACAGCATTTGCCGTTATAATTCAGGTCCTTGCGGGCCATAAGCTTCCGATAATATTCGGTCCTGCAACCGTTCTTCTAATCGGAATCATATCCTCGCAGTCGTTTTCAACTGATGCGGTTTACAGTGCGGTGATTGCCGGCGGAATTTTAGGTGTAATTGCGGGCTCAACCGGACTTTTAAAACATCTCGCAAAACTTTTTACAAAAAGGGTTGTTGCAGTTGTTCTGATGCTGATCGTCTTTACAATGATTCCGACAATTGTCGGCCTTTTAACATCGGCAAGCGACGGTGCGGGTGCTTTTGGTTCGGTATTGTTTGCGTTTATTCTTATGATTCTCATATTTGCGGCAAACAAATTCCTCAGCGGTTTTTTTAAGACAACTCTTCTGTTATGGGTAATAGTTTTTGGAACGGCTGCATATATGCTGTTATTTTCACATCCGTTTACAATTGTATCATCCATTCCGGATACCGGTATTCTGACAGGTTTTACCGGCTCATTTGTGATAGAGCCGGGCGTTATGTTATCCTTTATAATCTGCTACTTTGCACTTTTGATAAACGATATCGGTTCAATTCAGGGTGTTGCAGAGATTGTAAATCCACCGTCAATGAAAGGGAGATTTAAAAGAGGCGTTTTAGCAACCGGAATTGTAAATATAATATCAGGTTTGTCAGGCGTTATCGGAGGTGTCAATTATTCCACAAGTGCAGGGATAATTCTTGACAGCCGCTGTGCATCACGCTTCACTCTGATTCCTGCGGCATTAATTCTTGTAATTATCGGATTATTTTCACCTATAGCGTCCTTAATTGCGGGAATTCCCTCTGCTGTTATCGGCTGTCTTTTGATATATGTTCTTGCGGCCCAGTTTTCGGCATCAATGCATGTCTTCTTTGGGAGTATGAAAAGTGGCGAATACGATTTTGAATCCGGAATTATTGTGGGTCTGTCAGTTATAATCGGAGCAATCGCATCCGCAATCCCACAGGATGTTGCACTCTCATTTCCACAGTTTTTACAGCCTGTTGTTCCAAACGGATTTGTAATGGGTGTTTTAACTGTTCTTATAATGGAGCATGTTGTTTATCGTAAGAAAAATTGTGAATATAAAAAAACAGATTAAAAATTTAATATTTTTTGCCCGAGAAAATGTATATTTAATTGCTAAACAGCTGAGTTGCAAAGTAATTATTCCCCTTTTTATATACACCAATTCCTACGTAATTGAACTGTGAATTTAGAATATTTTCACGATGACCTGTGCTGTTCATCCATGTCCGGTGAAATGCGTTAGCAATTTCCCTATTTGTTTTAATAGGGCGATGAAATCCTTTCACCCGACCTTTTGGCATCATTGCTACATTTTCTCCTGAATAACCTGCATTTATTTTATGAACATTGTTCCCGTGAAAAATACGTCCATTTTTTGCCATTATTGAACTATGAGTGTAAGAAAGGTTAGAATATTTATTTTCAAATTTTAATGGATTTAATCCATTTTTATTTCGTTCTGAGTTTATTTTTTCAAAGTTATATTTTTCAATGCTGTTATGATAAGATGGTCTTTGATAATTTTTTTTATTTGTAAATGAGTTAAAAGTTTTATTTGTAAAAGAATTAAGAGAAAAGACATTCGCTGAAAACAAAAATCCAATCCAGATAAGTGATATAAAAATAATATTTAATTTTGTAATCACACTTCTTGGAATATTCAAATAGTCCAGAAAAATGAATTCAAGAATAAATAATCCTAATAATGTTATGATTAAAGATTTTATTCTTTTATTTCCTGTTTTATCTTTACTAATATTGCCTTTAATTTTTATTTTTATTAATGGGTATAGTGGCCGGACTCCAACTTTTGAAGATGAATGCAGCAGGATATTAAAGAATCCGCCTATTAATATTCCAACAGCAAACTGTGATATTTCAATATTTATCTGGAAAATTCTAACTGTTAAATAAAGAAATAAACTGGAAATAATGGAGATTATAATAATTACAAAAATATTGCTTGTTTGACGCAGATAGATCTTTTTTGTTCTGAATAAAAAATTCATGATAGGATAAATAATTATTTTGTTGTAATATCCTAACCAGAGTAAAATGGGATTTCTATGATAATTTTTTATTATGTTTCCACTGATGTCAGGTAATGTTGATCCAAGACAGACGCCTGCCATTAAGATTAAAAATTCAGAATTGAGAGATATAGTATTGAAGAAAATAAGTAGTACGGATGAAATCGCAACTAAGAGATGATCCGTTCTTTTCATATTTACATAATTTATATAATTGCTTATATACGTTTTTATTGGTGAGGTTCTCAAAAATCAAGGCAGAATAACAATATTAGATTTCTGTGGTAGAATTAATTGAAATTTCAGTTTATTATTATAGAATTAGTATTTGTCATCGTATACAAATTTGGATTAATGTTATCTCCAATTATCCACCACTAACTCTTTGGCATTTAACAGGGGGTATGAATTTATTAAAAATCAGTATTTTGGTGATGTGAGGGATTTATTCAAATATGATCTCATTCATGAGATTATGAGGAAATCTCCGGAAATCAGACAGTTTTCTTTTATTCCAATGCTCACAGAGTACGACAAAAAAACAGACGGGAATAACAGGATAACTGAAGAAATAATTAAAAAAGGTCATCGTCCGGGAACCAAAAATCATGAATTAATAGAGTATCTACAAAAATTTGAGAAAATTGAACCGGAAAAAAGAAATTTTAGAGAGATTCAGAATTTTTTCTCTGGTAAAGTTAAAAAAACAGAGATACCTGATCCTGATGTTTTTTTCACAAATAAAGACAGGAGGGAATATTTCGCTGATATTCCTGAGCATATGTTAGACTCGGCACTCATTTTTGTAGATCCGGATAACGGCCTTGAGGTAAAAAAATCATCAAAGAAACACATTCTGTATTCTGAAGTTATGCAGCTTTATGAAAGAATGAGCGATGATTCAGTCCTTATGATCTATCAGCATTTCCCGCGGGTAAAACATGATGTGTATAGGGGCCGGAGGGTAGAGGAATTAAATAAAAATACAGGTGCAAAACCCTTGTGGATATCAGATAATGAGATAATATTCTTTTTGCTTGCCAAAAATAAAGGAAATCATGAAAACCTGAAGGAGATAATATCCCAATATTCATCCGTATATGGAAAGTGCAGGTCAGTCTGTGATTGATTGCCTTTGAAATTCAGAAAAGTTTCCTGATTTTTACCGGAACATCCCTTCAGGCACATTTATCTCAAACCTCGCTCCTTTTCCGTAAATTCCAGTCTCTTTGATTGTCAGTCCCGTAATTGAAAGTATCTCTCCTGAGAGGAAAAGACCAAGTCCGGTGTTTTTGTAGTGCTGCCTTACAAAAATCTTCTCCTTGAACTCTTCCGGAATACCCATACCGTCATCCTCACATATTATCGTTTCAGAATGCTTTGATTTTACAAGGTCAAATTTGATCTTTGTAATCTTCTCGCCGTGCCTGACTGCATTGTCAAAGAGATTGTAAATGACTTTTTCAAAAAGCGGATCTGCATATATCTCAAGATCATCCAGATTGTTTTCGACCTTTATACCTTCAAAGGCAGAAACTTTGGAGGTTTCATCCACGATTTCACTGACATTCTGCCATTTTGGTGCCTGCTCCCCCATATCACTGTAATCCTTGGTGAAGAGGATCTGTTTTTCAATAGTCTGTGACGCACCTGATATTTTTTTGAGATACTCTTTCATCTTTGATTCGGCAGGAATTTTTATGTCCATCTCTATAAGTTCAAGAAAAGCGATTATTACAGTCAGCTGGTTTAGAATATCGTGTCTTGTGATGCTGCTTAAGAGGTTTAGTTTTTTGTTTGCCTCTTTTATCCCCTCTTCCGCACGTTTGAGTTCGGATATGTTTGTATGAATCGCCAGAATATTGCCGTCCGGCATTAAAACCGCACTGATTATTACAGGGACAATTCCTCCGTCTTTTCTCTTAGTCCGAAACTCCCCGCTGAAATGTCCTGCTTTTTCGGTCTCTTTAAACCGGCTCATCACATATTCGATGTCTTCAGCTGGAACCAGGGTTGAAACATTTGATTTTAGAAGTTCGTCTCTCGTATAACCCAGAAGTTCACAGGCTCCCGGATTAACGTCCAGAATATTTCCAAAAGGGCCTACAATAAATATGCCTTCCCTGGCAGACTCAACATAGCTTTTGAACTTCTCCTCACTCTTTTTTAAGGCATCTTCCATCTCTTTTCTGTCTGAAATATCAAGGATGACTCCCACAAGTCCGGCTAAGGCTCCGTTTATGTCTTTATATGTAGCCTTGTAAAAAATAACATCATGAAACGACCCGTCTGCGTATTTCACTTCGGTTTCATAAGTATCTACTCCGGGATTATCAAAAAGTGCCTGATCATGTGCCATGTAAACATCGGCAAGCTCCTTTGGAGAGAGATCGTATACGGATTTTCCGATCACCTCATCTCTTGAAAAACCGAGGTATTCTTCAAATGCGGTATTACATCCGAGATATATCCCGTTGTTGTCCTTGTAAAATATTGGACTTGGGATTGTGTCGATTAACTGTTGGAGAAAGAGATTTTGTTCTTTTAGTAGTGATTCCGTTTTTTCTCTCTCGGTAAGATCGGTTGCGATGTTTAAGAGGACTTTTCTGTTCTCCCATTCCACAATTTTCACATTGACGTGCAGTGGAATTTTTGAGCCGTCCTTTCTGAAATGTTCGGCGTCATAATCAAGCTCGCCAGTTTTATCTATTGTTTTAATTCTTTCATTAAGCTGTTTTTCACTCTCAAGGGCATTTAAGTCATAGAGATTCAATGCCATAAACTCACTCCGCGTAAATCCGTGAAGCCGCAGGGCCTCTTCATTGGCATAGATAATCTTCCCGTTGAAATCATGCACAATTATTGATGCCGGTGCATCATCAGACATTCTTGAAAGCAGGCGTGAATATTCTTCTGCATGTTTTCTCTCTGTGATATCAGTCAGGATACAGTGTGTTCTGACAATCTTTCCCTCTTTGTCCCGCTGGACCCTTCCGGAGAGAAGCATGGTTTTAACCTTTCCGTCTTTTGCTTTTAGGTAAATTTCTGAATTAATATTTCCTTTATCCATAAAGGCAAAAAGCTCATCTCTGCAATGCTGGTAGCACTCATCCGGCCAGTAATCGCCGAAAAAAGTTCCGATCACCTCATCTTTCGAATATCCTGTAATTTTGGTCCATTCATCATTTATATCAAGAAATTTTCCTTCACTGTCAAGAGACTGGTAAGCAAAGGGAGAATTCTCAAAAAGACTTCTAAACCTCTGTTCACTCTCTAAAAGCTCTCTTTTTGCGAGAGTTTCAGTTGTAAAATCAATCAGTGTGCCTGTGAAACCGGTAATAATATTATTTTCTTTTATGGCGTGACTGGAGGCGCGAATATAGTGTATTACTCCCTTTGGATCAATGGCACGGAAAGTCAGAGGTTCTGAAATTCCTTTCAAAAGATTTTGAAAATGCTTTTCCACCGCTTTTAAGTCATCAGAGTAAATGAATTTGTGGAAAGGTCTGTTGGTAATTTTCTCAGGTTTTACTCCGATTAAGGTTTCAATTGACGGGCTGATATAGGTGATATTGCCCTCTGTATCGATGCTGTAAACAATTTCGTTGATATTTTCGACAAGATTTTTGTATTGCTCCCTGCTTTTCTGAAGTTTTTGTTCAGCCTCTTTTTTGTCGGTTATATCTGTCAGAACTAATAATGATGCGTTTTTCCCCCCGTACTTTATCATAGAACCCTGAACTTCTGTTATTCTGGGTCCAAGTTTTGTTTTGACTATAACCTCATATGGAGGAATAATCTCCCCGGTTTCCCTCTTCTTCATCATTGAAATAACAGTTTTTTGTGACTCTAAAGCCACAAAATTCATCAGATCCGAGCCGATAAGAGGTGTTTTATCAATATCAAATTTTTTTAAGACAGCCGGATTGACTAAGAGTATCTTCCCTTCACTTTGCACCAGAATGTAGTCAGGAACACCTTCAAAAAGACTCCTGTATATCTCTTCGCTCTCTTTTAGGGCATCAAGTGTTCTCTTTGTTTCAGTTATATCCCTGCAGAACCCCACATATTCATCAGATCCTGATTTTACCACATCAACTGACAAAAGAAATTTGCTGCCATCTTTCCGTCTGGATAGAAACTCCCCGGTTGCATGTCCTGTCCGGCTGACTTTTCTGAATGCCTCCATTCCGCTTTTAAGGGAAGATTCATCATGAATGTCCTTTATTGACAATTTAAGGAGCTCTTTTTTCAGATATCCTGTCATTTTGCATGCAGCCGGGTTTACGTCCGTGAAATGCCCTGTGCCGTCTGCAACAAAGATTCCTTCAGGGGATTTGTTAAAGTAGGCAACTGCCCTTGGTTCCGGTTTGCAGAGCAATTTATCTTTATTACCTGAATCGATAATTTTGCTTATTTTTTCTGCAAGTTCTGAAGAGAGAATTTCCTGTGGTTTTTCCTCCTGAACATTAAATTCATCACCATCACTTAAGGCCTTTAAAATATCCTTTTCATTGCCGCTGTCAAAAATAAGGATAAAAGGGCTTTCTGTTTTGTTTTTCCTGAGTTCATTACAGAGTCTGATGCCGTCTGTATCGGGAAGGCTGAAGAATGAGATTATTACATCATAATTTTTCCCTGATGCGGCCTGCAGTGCTTTTTTTCCAGATTCGGCGGTATCAATGTCAATGCTAAATTCAGGAATATTCTTTTTTATGTCCGCTATTAAATTCTTTAAAAGCGGCTTGTTTCCTGAAATCAGAATTGAAGCGGTCAGGCTCATTAGCTTTCAGTTATAGAATGAATGCATATATAATTACCTTTGAAAAATTCAAAAAGTCAGCAAATTGCAGGATTAATCTGTAAAAATAAATAATATTGAATATATTTTTATTTGTTTTTCATTTTTGATATATTATAATAATATGTCTGCCGAGGAGCAGCGGTCTGCCAGAATTTTGTCTGCAATCACAATCGCCGCCATACACTCTCCTACAACAACAATCCTCGGGACAATACAGGGATCATGCCTTCCGCCTGTGGAGATTGTTGTCTCTTCGCCTGATACCGAGATGGTTTTTTGTTCAATCTGAATTGAAGGAGTCGGTTTAACTGCGAATCTGACTATTATATCCTCGCCGTTTGAGATTCCGCCGAGTATTCCGCCTGCATGGTTGGATAAGAATCCGGCATTTTTCATGCAGTCGTTGTTTTCAGATCCATATTTTCCGGCAGATGAAAATCCGTCTCCTATTTCAACGCCTTTTACTGCCCCCACTGACATAATGGCTGATGCAAGAGCAGAATCAAGTTTTCCTGATACAGGGTCGCCTAATCCGGCAGGACACCCTGTAATTTTTATTTCAACAATTCCTCCGACAGAATCTCCTTTTTCTTTTGCAGAAAGGATTTCCTCTTCAAAACGCGAAGGGTCTCTCTCACCGTGAATTGCAAGGATTTTTCCGGAGACTGTGATTCCTTTTCGTTTCAAAAACTTCATTGCAAGACCGCCGGCCAAAACCCGTGAAACGGTTTCTCTTCCCGAACTTCGTCCGCCGCCCCTGTGATCACGTATCCCATATTTTTTATGATATGTGAAATCAGCATGTCCCGGCCTGAAAACATCCTTTAAGACGTCATAGTCTTCGCTTCTCTGATCACTGTTGTAAACTGCCATTGCAACAGGCATTCCTGTGGTCTTCCCTTCAAAAAGACCTGAGAGAATAACAGGCTTATCCTCCTCGGAGCGGGGTGATGAAAGAGGGCTTAAACCAGGTCTTCTTCGCATCAAAAGCGGAATTAAATCCTCTTCCGAGAAGAAAATTCCCGCCGGACACCCGTCAACAACAACACCGAGCGCTTTACCGTGGCTTTCGCCAAAAGTTGTGCACCTGAAATAGATTCCAAATGTGTTCATCTTAAAATCTCCCTTATCTCTGAAGCTAAAATCCTTATTCCAAACATCCTGAAAAACTGTTCTGCCGCCTGGTGTATAAACATCTCGTCCCCGTATATAATACGGCATCCCACATCCTTTGCATCTTTTAAAAGCCGGGTTTCGCGTGGCGTATAGACCAAATCAAAGACTGTCATTGTGGGTTTTAAGATTTCTGTATCTGCAACTGGTGTGTCAGTGCCATTCATTCCCACAGATGTGGCATTGATAATAAGATCCGGATTTATGGATTTGAGCAGATCCAAAGTACCGTATCTGCACCCTGTTTCAGCTGCAAGTTTTTCTGCCCTCTCCTCAGTCCTGTTAAGGATAAATATTTCAGCATCAGTATGTTTAAGGGCGTATACCGCACCTCTGGCAGCGCCTCCTGCACCGAGAACAACCGCCCGTTCTGGCTTCACTCCCGCCTCCTCAAGAGGTCTTAAAACCCCGACCCAGTCGGTGTTGCACCCGAGAAGATATCTGCAGCAGTTTACAACAGTGTTTGCGGCACCAAGCGCCTTTACATGTCTGCCTTTTCTATCAATGAACGGAAGAATATCCTCTTTATATGGAATAGTTACGCTTATACCCCGAAGTTTTGCCTTACGAAATGCATCTGCTGTCTCTTCTGCGGATTTTTTTCCGAGGTATGTGTAATGTGCACATATACCATATCTCTCAAAGAGAGTATTGTACAAATACGGGCTTTTGCTGTGGTTACAGGGATTTCCTGCAATTGCACAGATATGTCCTGCAGGATTATTCCTGACAAACGAAAAGAGCTCTTCCTTTTTGCCTTTTGGCATAACAACATCTGAAAAAACCTCAAGAACCGGGTTTGTGGCCGATTCATCACTCCCCCTGCTGTTAAAGAGCTTTTTTGTTATTTCCCTGCAGATATCATCAGGAGAACCAGCCCCGTCAACGCAGATGTCAGAAGTTCTTGCGTACTGTGGAAATCTTTCTCTGAGGAGTAATTTCACTTCATCTTCAGGTGCATAATTTGTAAGAGCCGGTCTTGTACTACCGGTTATTCTTTCGTATGAAGTTTCAGAATCGATATCAAGAAAAATCACATAAGAATCTCTTCTCAGGTTTTTTGCATTTGTATCGTCTAAAACAGCACCTCCGCCGGTTGACACGACACAGTCGGAACCGGGAAGATTTTTGATTACATCCCGTTCGAGTTTTCTAAAGTAAGGCTCGCCATACTTTGAGAATATATCCGGAATATCCATTCCGACAGCATTTTCTATCTCAGAGTCGGTCTCAAAAAAATCCAGGCCCATTTTTTTTGCAAGCAGTTTTCCAACCGTGCTCTTTCCTGAACCCCGAAAACCGGTGAGAACTATTCTTCTAATAATCCCTCCCTCCTCAGTTCATCCCAGAATCCCGGGAAGGATTTGGAGACACATTCGGCATCTTTTACAGTAACGCCGCCTGTCCCAAGACCTATAAGGGCACATGACATTGCCGTTCTGTGATCATCGTTCGGGTCTGCAACAAAGCCGTGCAGCTCTTTCGGTGTTATTGAGATTGAATCGTCGCTCCTGTCAAATCCGCATCCGCATGAAAGAACCATATTCTCAATAGCCTCTATCCTGTCACTTTCCTTGTACCTGAGATGAGTAATTCCTCTTATTATCGTCTTTGTTGTGGCAAAGGCCGCAACCGCACAGAGGGTCTGCACAATATCCGGTGATGATGACATATCGGTTTCAACTCCGTTTATGTCCCTGATGCATTCAACTGTTATTGAATTATCATCTTTTGTTATTGTGCATCCCATGTCTGTAAGTGAGATTAAAAACGCCCTGTCCCCCTGAACAGAATTTGGATTTAAGTTTTTGACTTTCACCTTTCCCCTGCATACAGGGGCTATTGCAAAGAAATAGGACGCAGAAGAAAAGTCTCCCTCAACTGTATAATCTGTTGCCTGATATACAGACTGTGAAACATGCCATGATTTATCAGGTGTCAGATATACACCGGCGCCAAACTTTCGCATGACATCGGTTGTAATATCAACATATGATCGTGATGCCACACTTCCCTTTGGCATAATATCAACAGGGCTGTTTGCATAGGGTGCACATATCATAATGGATGATAAAAACTGGCTGCTCTTTGATGCGTCGACAATTATCCTTCCGCCCTCAAGTTCGCCTGAAAGTTTAAAAGGCGGGTAACCTTCCTTTCCAAGAAATTCAATCTCTGCACCGGCCTGTCTGAGTGCATCTGTCAGACCTTCAATGGGCCTTTGCATCATCCTTTTTGATCCTGTGAGAGTCACTTTTGATGGTGAAAAAAGAGCGAATGTTGCAAGATGCCGAAGGGATGTCCCTGAATTTTTGCAGTCGATTGTAACATTTCCAACATCAGGAAGAACTCCTGCTGTTCCGTGAACAATTATGTCGCCATTATCTTCCTTAATTAAAATTCCCAGTTTTTTAAGGGCATTTATTGTAACTTCGATATCATCGGAGCATAGTGGATTTTTGATTCTTGATATGCCGTCTGCAAGTGCCGCTGCTATAAGTGCCCTGTGAGTATAGCTCTTTGAGGGGGGGGCTGAAAATTCGAGGGAAACATTACTTTTTTTGCTGATATTAATATCCATATATGTCAGATTTCCTTTTTTCTGTAGCATCCAAGTTCTTTTAATCCGGTAACTTTCTTTAAATCCAAAATTGCATCTTCCCATTTATCTGATGTCTCAAAGTCGATGAAAAAGACATATCTTCCGATACCTGTCTTAGAGGGTCTTGACTCAATCCTTGTAAGATTAATCTCTTTTTGTGCAAAAATCTCCAGAATACTGTATAAAAGACCGGGACGGTTATCTTTTGGAATTATTATGATGCTGCATTTCTCCGGTAATTCCGGGCATGTGCCTGCTTGTGAAATCTCAAGGAATCTTGTAGTATTGTTCTTTGAGTTTTGTATATCTTCTTTTAGGACAGGCAGTTTATATAACCCTGCCGCACTTATGGTTGTGACTGCAGCGGAGTTATCCTTTGATTTTGCTTCTTCTGCACTTCTGGAATTGCTGCTTGTGTGAATTACCGGCACACCTTTTAACTCTCCCAGAAAGGTGCTGCACTGCTCATGGGACTGCGGGTGGGTATATACAACCGTTATCTCCTCTTTTGGATATCGTGACACAAAAAAGTGTCTTATCGGCATATAGTATTCCGCAGTAATTTTGCAGTCGTTTAGCAGGAGGCCGTCAAGAGTCTCCCCTACTCCTCCGGCATCGCTGTTTTCAACAGGAACAATGCCTCTTACTTTATCTTTTAAGACAGCGGAGAATACGTCCCTTATCGTCGGCAGAAGAATAATCTCTTCGTCTTTCTCTCTTATTTTTTCTGCAAGCTCACAGGAGAATGTGCCTTTCGGCCCAAGTGCTGCGATTGTCACTTATCCCTCACCATCGCATCTATCAGTCTGTCAGTATCCTCTGTCGCCTGCGGGATGTAACCTGAAAATGCATTTTCATTATTATCGAAAAACTCTTTGAAACGTTCTGAATCCCCTGATCTGACAATCTCTTTAAGTTCTGCAACCGAGTCTGAAAATCTGTCTATAACCTCTGATACCTCAGGATTCATCTGGAGAATATCCGCATAAAGTGATGCATCCTGACCGAGTATTCTTCCTATAAGCCCCATCTCAATTCTGTAAACCGGACTCATCACCGGAATTAAGGATTCAAGCGGCAATCCTGTGTTTTTTATTGTCTCGGCCACAGAAAGTGTTGCAAAGTGCACAAGACCCTGAACAACGCCCATAATTTTGTCGTGCTCCTTTGGTGTCATGGTGCATACCAGAGCCCCTTCATCCCTGAAAATTTTATAGAGCATCTCCTGTGTCTTTTCATCACAGCGTCCCGGTGTTGCGACAATTGTCTGCCCGCATATCCCTGAAACAGACGGCCCGAACATCGGGTGAAGGCCTACAACTTTTGCTTTTGATTTCATCATCGCAGAGACAGGTCCGGTTTTTATCGATGTGAAGTCGCAGAGAAGCTGATTTTCATTCATCAGGGGTGCTATCTCATCAATTACTCTCACAGTGTCATGGATGGGAACGGATACTATCACAATATCACACATGGATGCAAGATCTGCATTTGTCAGCGGCGTTCTTCTGCCCGAGACCAAAACCTCAAATCCCGCTCTCTCAAATACTCCTGAGAAGAGCTGTCCCATGCCTCCGTTACCGCCGATTATCCCTGCAACAAGTCCTTTTTCCATAAGATTCATTTCTCAAGTATGCTCTCTTCTATTGCATGTCCGAAATGGCGTCCGCCGGATTCAAGACGCCCGAGAATCCTGTCGCCGGGCTTTAAGTCAACAACAGATATGGCTTTTTTATCCTCACCGACAAGGCGTATTGTCTCTGCATTCTGAAGGACAAGCGAGAGGGTTTTACCATCTGCCTCCGCTTCAATTAAGAGCAGGGGGCGGCGTTCAATCTTGACCCTTCCAACTGTTGCCTCCTTTGTTTTTCCGTCTGCACCGGCTATCAAAACCGAGTCGCCTGATTTTAATTCCGAGAGGTAAGCCGTTTTTTTATCAGCCATCATTGCATATGCATGAACGGCACCTGCATTGACCCGAAAAGGCCGGGGTGAGACATACGGGTTTTCAAGCGTTTCTGCATGGACTAAAAGAAATGACGACGATGTATTTCCGATTATCATACCTTCGCCGTCCTTTAACATTGAGCAGGTATCAACACATACACGATCCCCCATCCCTGCCGGTGTTATTGATTTTACAGTGAAGGAGACAAGCTCCATCTCACCTTCATTATCCCTGACCATCTTTGAAACCGCTTTTATGACGAGCGGGTCATTGTTTTTGAGAACTATTCCACAAACGCCTTTTTCCAAAACTCCGAGAGCCATTGCAGCCTCTTTTTCATCTGCAACTCCGGCGATTATCTTATCGGATTGTGCAACGAGATTTTCTAAGGGGATTACAGTCCAGTCGGTTGTTGTGACTATCACAAAACCTTTTTTTGATAGGGATACAGCCATATCCTCCGAATTTTTATCCTTAATCTCAATCTCGAATATGTCTTTTCCCGGTATGAGGTCGCCGTTTTCCGCGATCGTCTTTATCCGGCCGAGCTTTCTGACCTTTTCCGCATCATCTGTTATTATTGCATCCGCACCGCTCTCGATTGCGGTTGTTGCAGCGTCCTTGTCCCACTTTTTAAGATCTACCCAGAACTCTTTTTTCATATCAGTAAACCTCAGTCTGAAAGTGCAGCTTTCGGGTCTTTTTCGTCATGAACAACACTGCAGAGTGCATGGATGAATTTTGCGGGGTCTTCTCTCTGGAAAGAATTCCGCCCGAGTGCAACACCTGCACATCCTGCCGACACTGCATCTCTTACAGTCTTTAATGTCTCAAGATCGCCTGCCTTCTCACCGCCTGCGACAAGAACAGGGACGGAGCATGCCGCTGTAATCTTTTTGAATGATTCAGGGTCCCCGGTGTAGCTTGTCTTGATTATATCTGCGCCAATCTCCTCTGCAACCCTTACACAGTGGCCGATTGCAACCGGCGATGTCGGTGAAATTCCCTCTCCCCTTGGGTAGATCATGATAAGAAGAGGCATTCCCCATTTTGTGCACTCTTTTGAGACGCGTCCTGCCTCCTCAATCATCTTTGACTCCTGTGGTGCACCGAGATTTATGTGGATTGAGACGGCATCGGCACCGAGTGCTATTGCCTCTTCGACGGTACAGACCATCACCTTGTCATTCGGGTCCGGGTTTAGTGATGTGCTGGCCGATAAGTGAACAATAAGTCCTATATCGCGTCCGTGTTTTCTGTGGCCTGCCTTTACCATTCCCTTATGCAGAACGATTGCGTTTGCACCACCGTCGGAGATTTCGCCGATAACTTTGGGCATATCCCCCAGACCGTCGATCTGGCCGAGCGTAAATCCGTGATCCATTGGGATTATTACTGTTCTTCCGGTGTTTCTGTTCATTATCCTTTCAAGACGTATTGCTTTTCCAATCATCCTTATTCCTCAGTATTTAGTATCTCAACCGCTTCTTCGGCTGTTCTTCTCTCATGCACTATCATTGCAGCCGCCCTTACAAATTTGTCAGGATATCTGTGCTGGAATGCATTTCGTCCAATTGAAACTCCTGCCGCACCGCCCTGCATTGCACCTTCTATAAGCTGCATTGTTGAGAGATCATTGGTTTTTGAGCCGCCCGCAATTACAACAGGAACATGGCATCCTTCTGTAACTTCCCTGAATGAATCGGGATCGCCGGTGTAAACAGTCTTTATTATGTCTGCTCCAAGCTCGGAACCGACACGGGCGGCGATTTTTATTGATTCTGTCATGTTCTCACCGGTTATTTTCTTTCCACGCGGGTACATCATTGCAAGAAGAGGCATTCCCCATTCAATGCATTCGATTGCCACCCTTCCAAGGTCTGTGAGCATTCCGGCTTCGTTGTCTGCACCGACGTTGACATGTATTGAGACACCGTCTGCTCCTGCCTTTAAGGCATTCTGGACTGTGTTTATTATAACCTTGTTATTGGGGTCAGGCCCCAGGTCAGTGCTTGCGGAAAGATGCAGGATTAAACCAATATCAGGGCCTCCTTTTCTGTGGCCGTGAAGTGCAAGTCCCATATGGCCGATAACGGCGTTTGCGCCGCCTTTTGCAACAAGATCAACACTCCTTTCAAGATCGATTAATCCCGGTATCGGGCCGCTTGAAACTCCGTGGTCCATTGGAACAATTACAGTCGTTCCGCTGTCCCGTTTCATAATTCTTTCAAGTCTTATCTCTTTTCCTCTCATATTTTATCTCCTTTTATCTGATTTTTTTATTTCCCTGATTTTTAATAATTATAAAATTACAAAGCATTCACTGCACCAAAAAAGTTCCCTATAAATCAATACAGTTTATCAGGAGTTTGTTCTGGTGCAGGAATTCTAATACCTAAACCAAAGATTATAGCTAAAGATATAACTAAAGCTGAAGAAAATTGCAAAGCTGCTTACCGCAGACAAAAGACTGCCCGCTATCCCGGACAGAAGTTTTTTAGAAGACGTAATTTTTACTGTGCGGGATAAAAGGCTTAGGCTCTCAGTGATAAAAACCATCACCGGCGAAAAAGCACTCACCACACATTATTATTAAAATGACTCTGATTATTTATATAACCATCGCGAATATGATTTCTGCCACGAATCCGTGGATCTCCCGTTAAAATTTTTAAAAGGAGTAATGCAAAATTTTTTGGACACCTTTATATTTATGATATTTAAGGTGTTTTTTGATGTTCGGAGTATAATAAGCTGTTTTTATGAAAAAGCCCGTTTAAATTAATTTTAAGACATCCCCGAAGGGATGAATTTTTGTGTATGTTTTTTAAGATTTTTTTGGAGGTTTTTGTTGCCTTTTTGGTTTTCAATTTGGTTTTTGGAGTTTTAGTATTTTTTTGGTGATTTACTGAGATTTCTCTGAGATGCCAAAGGTCACAGGGAGGAGATGTCTGGTCTGGTTATCCTGCCCTGTCTTTACCTCTAACACTCTGAATAATAATCTCTCTTCTGTATATATATATGAATCAAATGGCAGGGATTGCAGGGTTTAACAAGGTGGTTAAACGGTTGAAATATACGGGCAGGCATGAAGCCGGAAAAAAAGGGAGTCTGATAATGAAGCAGAATGATAAGAATCTTTGTGTCCGTCTGAATTTTAAATTTATGCCGGGTTGTCTCAGATAAATCTGTTTATAACTGAAAAAATGTAGTACGCTCCGAAAAGGACAAGAAAAATCCCGCATCCGGCAATAACTTTACCGTATACACGCTGCGGCATTATTTTTTTCCCGTGCGAAATACCTGCGGAGACTGATGTAAACCACAGTATGTCAGATAACCAGTGCCCTGCAAGAAACACTGCCGCCATTATTATGCCGCCTGAAATTCCCAAAAGCAGAAAACCGCTTCCTATTGTAAGCCACCACAGCCAGAAGTAAGGATTTGCTGCCGCTGTAATAACTCCTGCAGCAAAAGGACTTTTAATAATTTTACCGCCGTTAATTGCCGGCGAAGGTGAGAATCCTGCCTTAATATTGAGTGCCCCAAACCCGATAAGTGCAAGTCCTCCGAAAATTGCTATTAAGTCTGTATATCCGGATGCCACAGCAGAGAGTCCGAACACGATGATTACGGCAAAAACCGCCTCAATAGCAATATGTCCTGCTGAAATTCTCGGACCTGCCGTCCAGCCTGTCTCAACTGATGCCCTTATTGTTGCAACAAGAGTCGGGCCCGGTGCAAGTGCCCCTGTAAGACCTATCAGGAATGAAAGTATAAAAAATTCGGGAACTGAGTACATGTCTGTCCGTCAATGTATTGTTATTTGGGGGTGATAAATGTATAAGGGATGGAAAAGTAACCGGCATTAACCTTCGTAAGTGAATATATCCTCAATTTTAACATCAAAGCGTTCTGCAATTTTAAATGCGAGTTCAAGAGAAGGATCATATTTTCCTTTCTCTATTGCAAGAATTGTCTGTCTTGTGACTCCAACCTCGGATGCAAGTGCCTCCTGCGTCAGATCATTCATCGCACGGTAGACTTTAATCCGATTCTTCATCGTCCTCGTAGCCTCCGTATTTACGCGAATAATATATCCGGAATGCAGCGTAGATGAGAAGAATTGATGCAAGGAAGATCAACTGCGAGACAGAGCCCCTCATAGTCATATCCCTGACCCTTGGATTGTCTATGCTCATAGCCAGCGAAAATCCGGCAATAGTGAGTGCCAGCATTCCCACCCAGAAAATCTGAATAGTTCTCATCGCCGACTTCTCGTTTATCTTTGAGATCATCTCATCTACAATAACTGCATCGTCTATCTTCTGTCTTAAAAGGTATATCGCGGCAGCACCGGCTATAACAGATATTGCAACAATCTGCATTGCAGGATATTTATCATAAAGGACTGCCCACCAGAATATAAAGGCAACTGCAATTGCAATCACCGAGGCCGATATATAAAATGTATTTCTCTTCATCAGGAATACCTGCAAATATTTCTATACAAATTGTTAGACATTATTTACTAAATATTATCGTATGGTGAAAAGTGGATTTTTCATAAAATATCTGTATGAAATGAATCATCTCCAAAATATCTCCGGTATTTAGCTGGTTTTTCTCATATCGGATGCATCAGGTATACAGTCAAGTGAGGGCACATATGGTTTGATATCAATAACCGGGGTGCCATCAAGTGCATCAAGGCCGGAAACTGTAATTTTCCTGCCAGAGACATTTACAATTTTGCCGATATCAAAACCTATAGGATTTGGTCTGTTTGGGCTTCTTATACAAAATGTCGCCCTCTTCTCCTTTGACCCCGGTGGTGTGTCAGAGAGTCTGTTTCTGTCTGCCCTGTCAAACCATAAAAGGACGATAAGGTGGCTGATTCCTGAAAAATCTCCGAGACCTTCTTCATATTCTTCGAATATTTCGATTACCATCTCCTCATCCTGTTTGTATCTCCCCTGCCTGGGGGCATCTCCATGATGCTTATAAGGTGAATTTACAACGCCTATCGGATAAACTTCAGTCATATTTTGTATTCTGAGATTATTTCCTATGGGTATAAAGTATTTTTATTTTTCATTATCTGAATTGCCGGTAAATATATATCCCCTAAATACATAGGAGAGGGAAGTAACTTTGTCTGCTGTTATGGATGATAATTATACCTTTGAAAAAATGAATCCTGCGAAAATCCTTATCGTCGATGATGAAGTCCTTGGAGCAATGGGGCTTGAAAGTTCACTTAAAAGGATGGGATATGAAGTCTTAGGGATAGCTGTCACCGGCGATGAGGCAGTAAAAATTGCGGGTGAAAAAAATCCTGATATAATCTTAATGGATATAAGCCTCCATGGCGAGATGGAGGGGATATCTGCCGCAGAGACAATAAACCGGGAATTTAACATACCTATTTTGTTTTTAACAGCACATTATCGGGATAATCTCTTAAAGAGGGCACTGAAGTCAAATCCTTACGGGTACTTAAACAAACCTGTGCGTTCGGTTGAGTTAAGAACGGCAATCGAGACTGCTCTTCACAAACATATGGCAATCGAAGCTGAAAAAAAACTTTTTGTTACAGAAAAAAAGCACAGGGCTCTTTTTGAGAGGGTTGCGCAGGGTGTTTTGTATTTATCAGCCAGTATGGATATATCTGATGCAAATCCTGCTATTTACGGGATAACCGGCCTGAAGCCTGATGAAATAATCGGGAAAAATTATCTGGATGTGATGAACAATTCTATCAGGGAGGACGGAACGGTTTATCCTCCGGAGTTTCATCCGCATGTTCATGCATTTTTAACCGGAAAGAATACCCGTGACACTTTTGGGATCCTCAACACTGAAGAAAATCGTTATCACTGGGTTGTTGCAACAGCTGTCCCCGGCGGTGATTTAGGCAGTGACGGAATAACAGAATCCATTCTCACGTTTGAGGATATAACTGAAAGAATTGCCGCAGAAGAGAGGTTTTTTAAAGCCTTTGAGATGCTTCCTGTCCCGATAGCAATAGCTGATCTAAAAAACCAGACTCTTGTAGATGCAAATTGTGTTTTTTTAAATCATCTCGGGTATGAGCGTCATGAAATTGTGGGGAAATCCCTGGCGGATTTTAAAATGTTTGCTGATGAGAATGAAAAGAAGGCGTTTTACGATGCCTTAAATAAAAAAGGCGGACTAAAAAACATGCCAGTTAAGGCTCTGATGTCATCCGGAAAAATAAGAAACGGCTATATATCTGCCGAGATTATAACGATTGCAGGGTCTCCACAGGTTTTAATCTCTGTTATAGAAGATCGTGGAAGTTTCCTGGCGTTTTAATTGCCGGCGAAAACGTTAATTTTTTGGTATTTATTAAGATTATCCGCCGAATAATTTCATGAGAATTGCAACAAATCCTCCTGCACCTGCACCAACTCCTGCGGATATCTGATTCTCTTTTAACGGCAGGCCAAAAAAACCGCTTTTATTCTCCTCAAGAGTCCTTACCCTCATATCCAGTTCGCTCTCTTTTTCCTTAATCTCGGCAATTGCCGCACGGATCCATTTCACATCGCGGTTTGTCTCAATTATCATGTCTCTCTCAGACCATGGCATCATCTGTCATTAACCTCCCTCACGTTTTTAATTTATATCCGCCTCTGCCGGTATCTTTAGCATAATTCCAAAAAGGCCATGAAAAATACCCTGGGGTATTTTTCACAGAAGTGTCTTCTGAAGATTTTTTGGTATTTTTAAGCAGAGTATACTTAATTTAAGCAAGAGCGGCGACTGAGTCTGCCCAGTCTTCAACATTTGCTCTTACCGATTCGTCTTCGTAGGAGGATATTCTTACCTTTGAACGGGTGAAAGTCACATAATAGATCTCCCCGTTTGCATCGTGGCATTTTAACTGGCAGTAATATGCATCGTGTGCGGTATCTCTCAGGGGAGTTCCGCCAATCTGCCCTGCAAGAACAGTGTCTGCCATGATCTGATCAGCTGTTGCGGAGAAAGCTCCGACAGCCGGTGATTTCACAGATACTGTTCCGATTGTCTTTGCGTTATCGTCTTCAAAGACAATTTTTGCAGTGTAATACTGCCTGTTTTTTGTAACGCCGGGGATGGTTAAACCTTCGGATACATAATCTGTGCATTCAAAGGGGTTTTGCGAGATTACCCCGCTTATTATCGCATCAAAGGATGCGATGTCTGTTATCGGGTTTTCAAGAACCCGAACGGCACTTTTTGAGCTGCCTGTTTCAATAAAATCAGCCATTTTCTTCACTTACCTACTGTTTCATCACAGTTTCTGCCGGAGCAGACATCAGATGCCTGCCCGACAAAATAATAGTTGAAGTCTGGCATATTTGGATATTAGCCGTGTGCGGTGCGAAAGTGATAACTCTTAAATTACTTATAATGCCGTGTTTTTTAATTCCGGTTTTAAAAAAAGATATATTTTAGTTGTTTTTTCGTCTTATGACGATGAAGATGGCCAGTATTCCCAGAAATGCTGTTATAAATCCGAATCCGGGTGATGCCTGTGGTTTTGAAGCTGTTTTCATATCAACAGCAACATTTGCCGTTCCTCCGGCTGAAACCGTGACAGTGCCTTTTGAATCCTCATATCCGGAAAGCCTCAGCATCACATCGTGCTGTCCTGTTGTGACATCTGATATTGTGAGTGCTGTTATTCCCCTGTAAACATTGTCAAGATAGGCTTCTGCACCTGCCGGGTTTGAACTTATGTAAATTGAGCCTGTAAGGGGCTGGTTTATGAATACAAGTTCGGCATTAATACTCAGTGTCTGTCCGGCGGAAACCGAAACTGTTGTCTCATAGTCACGGTATCCTGTCTTTTCAACTGATACTTTGTATGTTCCGGGATTTACCGCCAGAACATATGATTGTTGTCCTGTCTCTCCGGTAAGGCCCTGATAGACGCCGTTTAAATATACTTCAGCTTCTCCCGGAACTGATGAAACCTTTATACGGCCTATATTTTGCCCGGGAAGTGGTATTAATGTTGCATGAACTGATGCAACCGAGTCTGCACTCACATACTGGTTAGTCTTCCAGTCATAGTATCCCGGTGCCGAAATCCTGATATTATGGGTTCCTGATGCCGTGTTTTTGAGGGTTACAGGAGACCTTCCCTTATAGATATTATCGACATATACCTCTCCTCCTGTAGGGTTTGAGGTTATGGCCAGAGTCCCGTAACTTTCGGTTTTTACAAGTGTATAATATTTTGTCAGGCTCTGTCCGTTTGATATGGCCACATTGTCGGTAGCCTGATTATATCCGCTCTTTGCAATATCAATATAATGAGTGCCCTGCGTTAGTGTGACAGTCATCGGAGTTGTTCCCTCAAATTTCCGGTCGACATACAGGCTTGCACCGGAAGGATTAGTGTTTACTGTAAGCTGCCCTCCTGTTGTGGGCTGTGCCTGAAGTGTTACATAAACACTTACAGTCTGTCCTGCGGCAGGTGCTCCCGGAAGATTCTGTGTTGCTGTGACATAGCCCTGTTTCTGAACCGAGACCTGAGAATAAGGTGTGGTTCCTGTGCTCCACGATACCGAGAGCAGTCCTCCTGTAGTAACTCCCATGTATTTGCCGTCGAAATAGACTGAAGCCCCGTCAATGTTGCAGTTTACATTGTACCAGCCTATTCCCGGGGCAGGTGTCTGTGTTATGGTTGGTGTTGCAGTTGCAGTCTGAGTTGGCGTTGGAGTTGCTGTAGGGGCAGGAGTTTGTGTAGCTGTCGGTGTTGGAGTCGCAGTTGGTGTCGGAGTTGCTGTAGGGGTAGGAGTTTGTGTGGCTGTCGGTGTGGTATCCGGCTCAAGTGTTACTGAAATTCCCTTATTTTCGCCAACTTCGAGTGACACACTCTCTGTTTTATCTTTATACCCTGTCTTTGAGACGACAACAGTATGAGTGCCTGCTGTAAGTTCATGCCCGATAACCGGAGTCGTTCCGACGTTTGCGCCGTCAATTGTGACATCCGCACCTGTCGGATTAGATGTTACCGAAAGAGATCCTGTTACAGGCAGTGTTGTTGCATTGTCTGCAATTACAGGTGATGCTGACAAAAAAATTATTGCCAGAGCTATAAGTGAAAACCAGACCAGTCTAAGATTCATGTAAATCAACCAGAATGGATTTTGTCGATATAAAGAATTTTTCTTTTAACAGCGAAAAAAATTAAAATTTAGTAAAATCCGGGTTTAAAAATTATTGCCAGGTATCTAAAAGGACTCTTAAATCAAGTTCAAAACCTGATACAGGTTCGCTCATCTCAAAATTTAGGATTACCTGTGGGTGAATTTCGCCGAATACACCTGCAAATTTGTCATTTACAAATACATCGGCACGTCTTCCTTTGATGAATGCCTCATCATCAGATTCGCTTACTGTGTATTCAACTCCGAGTTCGTGCATAAATGCGTCAAACATCCCGTATATTTCAGAGAAGTCGGCGTCGGTGTGCATTGTAACTGCCGATACCTTCTGGAAGGTCTCATCTCCGCAGACAACATCCCCTGTCGTAAACAGGCGCTGCGGAAGTTCCCTGTGCTGATTGATTTTAAGTGTCTCCATTAAAAGCGGAAGAATATCAGATCTCACAAGTGTCTGCTCCTCTGATATCGGGTGGAGCAGGAAGAGAGCGTCTTCTGAAATTTCCCTCTGCATGTATTTGTACATCACTCTCTCGTTTGAGAGCGTAAACGGCATCATCTCAAGAAATCCCAGACCTGAGAGAA
The DNA here is from genome assembly GCF_055145805.1 of Methanomicrobium sp. Classification (NCBI taxonomy): domain Archaea; kingdom Methanobacteriati; phylum Methanobacteriota; class Methanomicrobia; order Methanomicrobiales; family Methanomicrobiaceae; genus Methanomicrobium; species Methanomicrobium sp. The sequence goes on from NZ_JBSREC010000053.1 coordinate 25,596, forward strand.
TGCATCTTACAGTCCCCATATTTTTCTGAAGAGGGTGTTCCGCTCCGATTGTGAATGTGTCGGGGAGTTCTGCCTTTAAATTGTCAAATCCATATGCGATTGCGACATCCTCAAACACATCCCAGTCATGCATTATGTCGGCACGGTAGCATGGAATTAAGACCTTTATTTCGTCTTTATTATGTGGTTCCGCTCCGAAACGCATCTTTTTTAGAAGCTCAGACATTTCGGCTGCAGAGAGTTCAAAGCCCAAAAGGCGGTTGCACCCGGAAACGCTTACAGTTCTCTCTGTGGGTTTGAGGGACGGAATCTGAGTGCCTCCTATCTCAACGCTTTCAATAATTCCGCCTGCCCCGGCAAGTGCGGTGCAGATGATGTTTGTCGCAGTCATTACAGCTTTTTCATCTGTTCCCGTGCAGTCGAGTAGGATGTTTTTGGTATTGGTTGTGACCTTTGTGAGTTCACCGTTTATAATCGGCGGGAATGATAGGACATTGTCATCACTGTCAACAATCAGCGGAAATCTGTCAAATTCCTCAACCAGATGAGCGTAATCCTTTCCTTTTGGATGTTGTGTAAGAATCTCATTCATTGAAAGTTCTGTGTCAAAGTCGAGCGGGATGAATTTCCTCTCTCTTTCTGATGCGATATAGGAGAAAGGAGCCTTAACTTTGTCAAGGTCGTGAACGCCGATTGCAACTTTTGACCTTCCGCGTCCGACTGCCCAGTGAAGAGCCTCCTGAAGTCCCATTAAGCTCTGGATTGCCTCTTCTGTAAAGTTTAAGCCTCTGATGACAGCCGAACCTAAGAATGGTCTGATATCCTTTAATTTTTCATCTACGGAAAAAGTAATTCCGGACGGCTTTACATCATATTCACAAAGCCCTGTTTCAATCCCCAGAAATCCTCTCATTGCCCGTGCAACGCCCTCGGTTGAGAACATATCAGGTCTGTCAGGGAAGAATTCCACATCGAAATGATCATCCTCGTATCTCTCGATATCAGCGGCAATCATCGGAAGCCTTTCAATTATCGTCTCTTTTGAGACTCCGGTGAGGTCTTCGAGATATTTGTATGGAAGTGTAATAATCGGCATTTTTAGTGGTCCTCCTTTCGGTTGACAGGACTCTCTCTTACCCAGTCGACATCGCTCTTATAGAGCTGTCTGAGATCCTTTAAGCCCATTTTAAGCATTGCAACACGGGAAACTCCAAGACCCCATGCGAGAACAGGATATGCAACGCCCCAGGGAGCTGTCACCTCTTCCCTGAATATTCCTGCACCACCGAGTTCGACCCAGCCGAGACCTTCGACATATACTTCGGGTTCAACCGAGGGTTCTGTGTACGGGAAGTATGCCGGTCTGAATCTCACGTCCTCAAAGCCCATTCTGTGATAAAACTCCTTTAAAAAGCCCATTAAGTGCCTGAATGAGACGTCACTGTCCATCACTATTCCTTCGAGCTGCTCAAACTCGGGTGTATGTGTGGGATCAATTGCCTCACGACGGTATACACGTCCGATGCAGAATGCCTTTAGGGGTTCATCGGGGTGCTCTTTTAAGTGCCGGATTGAAAGGCCTGTTGTGTGTGTCCTTAAAACACAGGTCTTTGCCTTCTCCTCATCCCATTTGCCGCCCCATCCTGTTGATGAGGTGTCGCCTCCGAACTCGTGAATGTCGCGGACAGCCTCAAAGTTTTCCGGAAGCTCCTCTTTTTTATCAAGGAAGAATGTATCCTGCATTTCACGTGCCGGATGATCCTGCGGCTGGAAGAGTGCATCAAAGTTCCAGAACGAACTCTGGATAACACTGCCGTACATCTCGGTAAAGCCCATGCTGATAAGAATCTGGCGCATCTCATCAATCAGCTGCTGGTAGGGGTGCTTTTTGCCGGCAAAAACACGCTTTGGCGGAGTTTTGACATTGTATCTGCGAAGTCTGAGCTCTAGCCATTCACCTGTTCTTATCTGTTCGGATGTTAAGGTTCCTGCCTCTATTCTGAGATCCAGGCCTGTTTCGACAAGCACCTCACCTTCGGTTGTGATGGAAACCCAGAACTCTGCGGTTTCCTTCTCCTCAATCAGCTTTCTTTTCAGGAGCTCTTTTGTGCCCGGGCTTTCCTCTCCCGGGTTATTAAGGGCGATCTCATCCTCGCCCAAAGGTGCATCGGATATCTTCTCAACGATTCCGTCCTTTATTGCAATCCATCCCTTCTTTCTGAGCCAGCCTATTCCGAGTTTTGCCTGCGGATGTGCCTGAAGGTCCTTAATTGTAATTGAATCTGTAAAAGAATCAAATAAAACTCTCTCCGGAAGACCTGTTTCGGCATATTTCTCCCCCTCTTCTGTGAGGGAGTATGAAACAGTGACTTTCTTGTGGAGGTCTGCAAGTCCCCTTGTCTGCAAAAGATTTGCATACTGAACAACTGCCTCTTCTGTCGTGTCCATTATTCTTGCAAGATAGGCAACAGACGGTCTGTCCATATTTGATATTGGGCCGAGAGCGTCCTCTGCAACCTCCTCAAAGATTTCAAGGGCTTTTCTGATCGGGTTTATGGCAATATTTTTAGTATCTTCAAGAACCCGGAGAACATCACTCAGAGGATTAAATCCTGATTTTCTGAGTTCCCTGACATCCTTAACCGTATCGTTTAAGGGCGCCAGTGCCTTCTGCTTGATAGTTTCCGCATCCTTTAGGGGTTTTAGGACCGCAAGCAGTCTCTTTTCGTTATACGTTAACTCCACTTTTCCTCACTCCTCCACCATATGTGAAACTTCGTCCATCTTTTCGTTGAAATCCTTTAAAAATTCACGAACTCTCTCAAAAGTCTCTTTCTTGCAGGTTCCGCACATAAGTTCCCCTGCTTTGCATGCCCTGCACATCTCCTTTAGTTCGGAATCATCGTCCAGTGTGTGGAAGAGATTTAAGAGATAGACAGAACACTTCTCCGGTTCTCCGCCGAGCTTTTTCTGCTCTTCAAGAGTTGTTCTTCCGCCTGTAAGAGCACTCATTATCTTCTTTTTTACATCCTTTTCAGGCTCGTCGAATCTGAACAGACTCTCAGGGACACTTGAGGACATCTTTCCACCCTGTAATCCCTGAAGGAAGGTGTGATAGGTTGCGGACGGCAAAAAGAATCCGTATCCTTTGCATCCTGTCTCAATTTTCCTGACAATGGAATCTGTCGACCCGATATCCACACCTTTTACGTCGATATGCCCCTCATATCTTCTGCATCCTGAAAATGCACCTTCAACCCTGTCCATTGCCTCTTCGGGAGCGTTCTTTGAACGTATGCTGACGCCGTCAGGGGTTTTTAAAACAGTAAACATTCTCATTTTGTTTGCGACATCACGGGTGAGTCTGATGTGCGGGTCCTGATCAATACCCACCGGAACGACTGTCGGTGCAGGCCCCTCCTGTGTCTGCGGGTAGAGAATGTCTGCGACCTGGGTTGCAACACTCATCGCATGTGCAAGTGCGGTATCCTGTGAAAAGCCGTATATTGCGGAGAGTTCCGAGAAATTTATCTTTATTGCGCTTTCAAAGGCGAGATCCTTTAAGGCGTTGTTTTCGCTCTGGGAATATGTATTGCCGCGATATCCAAGTGCAAAGAGGCACTTTAAGTACTCTTTTCCATACTCTTTGCATTTATCCCAGGATATTCCCCTGACAGCATGGGCTTCACGGTCTGCGACTGATACATATCCTGTCCCTCCCATCTGCGTGTGCCATGCGACCTCTTTCATGACCATGAGATGACCAAGGTGCGGGTGTCCTGAAGGCATAAAACCGGTCATCACATAGAACTTACTTTTATTCTCAATTGCGTCCGCAATTGATCCGTAGTCCCTTTGCCCTGCAACAATTCCCCTTCTGAAGAATGCCGGGGGATTTTTTATTCTGCCGGCAACGGGACCTGCCGGTTCGATACCAAATTCCCTGAAAAGTTTTTCCGTATCAATACTCTGGTTGTTTGACCACGGATTTATCTCGGACTGCATATTATCTTCCAACTGATATTTTTATAGCTTAATTCTCGCAAATTCGATGTACTCTATATTGTCTTTTTTTACACAGGCAAAAAGCATCTTCTTACGGACGCTGTGTGCAAGTCTTACTGAGCGTGATATAACACTCATCGGCATTGAGCCGCCTTCGGATATAGCATGAACCAGAAGTTCTGAGTGCTGTTTTCCGCCGGAATAAACCCTGAAATGATGCCCGAACTTGTATGCCGTCCTGGGTATATTTTTTAAGTCGCGAAGATGTGAGTATGTCTGTATCTTTTCATCCAGTTCATGATCTCCTTCTCCTACGCGTCTGTAATATTCATCATAGCTCATATCGCCTTCTATATCCAGAAAGCCTGATTTTATCAGATATAAAGCCTCAAGCGGGGAGAGGATTAAACGTTCTTTGTCAAATCTTGTGCCGAAAAGTGCTGATTCGTAGATGCAGTCAGCGGATTCCGTAATTATCACAGAATTTCCATAGACTATTCCTTTCGTTTTTCCTCCGGTGAAATCAGATGTTCCCTGTGGAGGATCGTTTGTTTTTATCTCGTAGTACGTTATCTCCTCTTCATCGTCAACGACTGCGAGAATAAACTGTTTTCTCACATTGCGTGCAGTTTTTACCTCTTCTCCAATTGTTTCAAAACTGATTAAGTCACGTTCGGAAAGAACCCTCATCATGTAGAATGATGTTCCTTTGCCCGGTTTTTGTCCACGCTTAAAAACCCTGAAATCATGCGGCCCCGACTGTATGACAAATCCCCTCTCGCGGATGTCACGGTAGACAAGAAACTTTCGCAGAAATTCTGATTTTTCGGTAAATTTTGCTAACAGACTGTCAAATGAGTTGTTTTCAACTTCTATTTTTCCTCTTCCGGCAAGATACAGTGCTTCTTCAGGTGTGAGCCTGAGACTTTTGCCTGACATTCTTCCGTATCCGCCCTGTTCATGCAAAATGCATCCTTCTTCTCCGAGGATAACATTTTCTCCCTCTAATTTAACTGTCACAGTTATACTTTTCCCATATTATTCCGGTTATATCCGTATTTTCTGTCTGCCTGCTTAATTTATCCTGAAAAACAC
>NZ_JBSREC010000054.1:0-21120 GCF_055145805.1 Methanomicrobium sp.
CGGATCATCGTGGTAAATCTTTGGAAGCTGCTCACGGGTGATCTTGTAAGAAGACAATAGCTCATCTACTTCTTCCACACTCATGATTTGATGGTCAGGTACCATAACATGACTTAATACAGAAAAATTGGTGCTCATCTTTAGCCCCTGTGTATAATTAAAATTTTGATCAGATGCATCACCGTCGAAAAAATACCAAAATACGCCACATTTTGGTCAGAATTTAGTGGCAAACGGGCCCAAGGGGATTTGAACCCCCGACCACCTGGTTAAAAGCCAAGCGCTCTGCCTAACTGAGCTATAGGCCCCCTCCTCGAGATCTATTCAGCATTATTACAACGTAGGAATAATACTTAAACATATCCATCAGTTAATATTACAAAATTGGGAAATTTTAAAAGCTACAATAACACGCGCAAATTTAAAATATAAACAATGAAATCCCCCGATTTGCTTACATTCCAAATATTTTACTTTTATGATCTAAAAATTAAAATATAAGTACTATTTGAATGATTTTTTTATCTGTTCAAGGCGTTCTTCCTGAAGCTTGATACTCATCTGCATACTTTTTATTGCAAGTGCAATGTTTTCTCCCATTTGAACTTCATCGTCATTTAAATTATATGTTGATTCAAGAATTCTAAACAAGCGTTTTGAAACATCCACACTCTTGCTAAGTCTTTCATATTCCTCAACAATCTGATCCTCTATACCCGCACCTATTGCTTCCTCAACATCATCATTAATATTTTGTCTGCGCTTTAAAATGTATTCAATAGCATCATAAAGCTGACGATGTGTTGTTGGCTTCATCACATAATCTTCAATATAAGTGCCATACTCCTGCGCCTCCTCAGGAGTAAGTTTTGCAGTCAGCATCATAACAGGAATATCTTTTGTTGCAGAATTGGATTTTATATTTTCAAGAGTCTCCCATCCATCCATGGGTTCCATCATAATATCTAAAAGAATGAGATCAGGAGTTATTTCCTTTAATTTTTCAAGGCATTCAGGTCCGCTGTAGCAGGCTACCGGGCTGTAACCTCCGCGTTCAAGCATAGCTACAAATACATCCACAATCATGGGACTGTCGTCAACAACCAGAATATTGTACATTTATAACTCCTCCGCTAACATATTGGAGATTTGGGTAATAACTTCTCTGATTTTAGATATATTAGCGGTATTAGTAATAATTGTGACGATAAGATTCTTTAGGCCCACACTTTTCACAAGAATTAAACCGTCTTTATTTTTTGTTTCCATCAAAATATAGTCAGGAGCACTTATGTGAAATGTACTGCATGCAGCTTCTGCAGACGCGAACATAGTTGCACCGGTAATTCCAAGAAACGGAGAAGGAGCCTGACTACTATCAGATTTTCCAATAATCTGACCTTCAGTAGAAACTATTGCACAGGCCAATACCCCTTCCATTAACATTATCTCAGAGACATAACCATTAATTTTAGTCATCAAAGGGCCAATTTCATTCATCTGCAAGGTACCTCTAAAAGCAATTAGTATTCTTTTTGTTCCTCATTGCATATTAATTTTGTAAAGCTTAATTGTTATTCCAATATGAAAGTTTGATAACGCATCGCATGAAAAATACCAAAAGGTATCAAAAATGCACAAGATGATGTATAATTAATCTATATCAAGACAGAAATGACGAAATTAATTCCAGCCACATATAAACCGACATGATTTTCGAATATTATATATAACTTTAAATTTGAATACGAAATAAGAATCCAATCTTATAAAATAGAGGTATGTATGGTTATTACTTATACTATTGCTTCAGGGAAAGGAGGAACCGGCAAGACCACTTTATCTGTTAATCTTGGCACAATGCTTGCTAAATATGGCAAGGAAACATACATCATGGATGCAGATATGGGCATGGCCAATCTGGGAATTATCCTTGGTCTGGAAAATGTGCCGGTTACACTACATGAAGTTCTTGCAGGTAAAGCACCGGTATCCGACGCGATTTATGAAGGTCCATGTGGTGTTAAAATAGTTCCAAGCGGAATATCCCTGCAGGGATTTCAGAACGCAGATCCGGAACGTCTGCGTGACGTAATGAAAGAGATCATTAACCAGTGCGATATTCTTATAATTGATGCCCCGGCAGGAATAAGCCGCGACGGAGTCATACCACTTGCAATAGCTGATGAAGTCATACTTGTTGTAAATCCCGAACTTTCATCAATGGTTGACGCATTAAAAACAAAAATCCTGACAGAGATGGTTGGAGGACATATAAAAGGTGCGATATTAAACCGTGCAACACTCGAAAAAACAGATGTTAGTGTTCAAAAAATTGAGGAAGTTTTGGGAGTAAAAGTTATTGGCCTTATACCTGATGATCCAAATGTACGAAGAGCAACAGCATACAGGACTCCTATTGTGGTGAAATACCCTGAATCTCCTGCATCAATTGAAATTAAAAAAATAGCAGCAAAACTGGCAGGTGTCGAATATAAAAACAAAAAGTATTTGGCAGGTTCTGATAAAAAGTTCCTTGATCGTCTTGCACGTTCTCTTATTAGGAGGGATAAATAAAAATGTATCAATTTGGGCCGGAATTTTTTATAATAATATTATTTGGTATTGTAATTATACTTCTACTGTTTTTGATCTACCTTCTGCAACGCAGGGTTAACCAGCTTTTAAATGAGGTTGATGATATAAGCAGTACAATGAATGTAACATGTAGCGAAATTGAAGAACTTACCAAAAACGTTCAGGAAATCAAAAAATTAAAGATATAATTACTTTTTTTCCGGTATTAAAAAAGGAAATTAAATAAGTGATCTGATCAAATAAAGTATAGTAGTTTTACTGGGGCCATAGGGTAGCCTGGACCATCCTAGGAGGCTGGGGGTCTTCTGACCCGCGTTCGAATCGCGGTGGCCCCATTTTTATCTTTTATTAGAAAAATATCATTTTGTTCCTGATTGTTTAAAATCATATAAATCTGACATGCATAAACTTAGGCATAATACGAATGAAAATAAGAAATGACTTACAAATGGATGAAATAACTGATGAACAAAGATTGAATCTTCGTCAAAAATAATCAAATTCAAATCACAAAAAATTATTAAAAGCTGATTAAAATGAAAATTACAGAAAAATGCTTTGAATGCCTTTTAACACGAATAGAATATGAATGCCGCCTTGTATGCAATGATGACGAAAAGATAAACGAAATAATAGATATATGTCAAAAAGAGCTGTCTGAATCAGTCTCCAGAGATTCTCCTTCACCGGAAATTTCAAGTAGAATTCACCGTATTGCCTGCGATATGGCAGGAAACCATGATCCTTACAAAGAGATAAAGAAAAAAACCAATGAAGAAGCAGAAGTGATTCTTAAAGAAGTTGAAGATGACCTTATTACTTTTAGGGACTGTGCTCTTGCATCAGTTATTGCAAATACTCTCGATTATGGTTCAAAAGAACACAAAGTTACAGAAGACTTCGTAACTTTTTTTTCTGATGAATTTAAAAAGGGACTTTCTGTTGATGATACATCCAAAATTGAAAAACTGTGTAAAAGGGTTGTATTCCTCTGCGACAACTGCGGCGAGATAGTATTTGACAGAAAACTGATTGAATATCTTAAGAAAAATAACAGTCATGTAACAGTTGTAGTAAAGTCAAAGCCAATAATAAACGATGCTACAATAGAAGATGCCATCTCCCTGGGTATTGAAAAAATTGCAGACAATCTTTATGAGAGCACTGATGGGATTTCAGAAGTAGGAATAAACCTCAATATGATACCCTCACATGTAAAAGATGCTATAGATTCGGCAACAATAATAATCTCAAAGGGAATGGCAAACTATGAATCATTAAGTGAATACAAAAAAACAGTAAAACTGCCCCCTGTAGCATTCTTAATGATGGTTAAATGTGAACCAATTGCAGATAATATAAAAATTCCAAAAGGTTCAAGAATCGCTCACCTGATTCAATAATCTTTTTTTAGAGATTTTTTGAATCATATATATCTATATAAAATCAAAACAATCATTTAAAACATGGTAGCGGAAGTGATTGCTATTGGGTGGATTCTGGTAGTTATAGGAGTTGTACTTCTTCTGCTTGAAGCTTTCAACCCCGGCTTTTTTATTGCAGTTCCTGGCACAACACTGATAATTATTGGCGCAATATCACTGTTATTTCCGGAAATATTCGGTTCCACATGGATTATTATAATCGGAATTGTAACTGCGCTTTTTTCTGCCGGCGCCACAGTATGGATTTACAGCAGAATAACTGCTGACAGTGGAATTCCCTTCACCATGAGCAGGGATTCAATTGTAGGAAAGAGCGGCATCGTCACAAAAACAATTGAACCCGAAAATATATCAGGAAAAGTTGCAATTGACAATGTCGAATGGAGTGCAAAAACACAAAGCGAAACAATTGCAAAGGGCAAAAAAGTTCGCGTTGTTGCATCCCAGGGAGTACATGTAATTGTGGAGGAAATTTAAAAATGGCATTTTTAGGACTAGATAATACAATAGTAACAGTAATTCTTGTTCTTGCAATTGTTCTAATTTTTGCAAGAGGTGTTGTAATTATTCAGCCTTATCAACAGGCACTGCAGATAAGACTTGGACAGTATATCGGGCGCTTAAATCCCGGTTTCAGATGGGTAATACCATTTATTACAGAAGTTAAAACTCTTGATCTAAGAACACAGGTTATGGATGTTCCCCGACAGGAAGTTATAACAAAGGATAACTCTCCGACCAATGTTGATGCAATAGTCTATGTAAGAATTGTTGATCCTGAAAAGTCATATTTTGAGGTTACAAATTACCGTATGGCAACTGTCGCACTTGCACAAACAAGTCTGAGAGGTATCATAGGTGATATGGAACTTGATGAAATTTTGTACAACAGGGAACTAATTAACAACAAATTAAGAGACATACTCGATCGTGAGACTGACCAGTGGGGTGTAAAAGTCGAACGTGTCGAGATTAAGGAAGTAGATCCTGTTGGTGCAGTTAAACAGGCCATGACTGAGCAGACTGCAGCAGAAAGAGAGAGACGTGCTGCAATATTAAGAGCAGACGGAGAGAAACGCTCTGCAATACTTACCGCAGAAGGAAAAAGACAATCAATGATTCTTGAGGCAGAGGGTGACAGGCAGAGCAAAATTTTACGTGCAGAGGGAGACAGAAAATCAAGTATACTTCAGTCACAGGGGGAGGCACAGGCATTAAGAATTCTCTCACTTGGTTCAAGACCACTTGATAAAAAAGCAATTACTGTATTGTCACTTAATGCTCTAAAGCAGATGGCAGATGGTCAGGCTACAAAAATTATCTTCCCGTTCGAGATCTCAAGCTTGATTAAACAGAGCGCCAGATTCCTTGGCGCTGAAGAGGAAGACCTTGCTGACACTACCTGGAAAGACTTTGATCTTGATGAAACAATTCTTGGAAAATCTCCTGCTGAAGATGACATTGCAGATGCTTCGGAGGCCTTAAAAGATATTGAAAAGAATATGCAAAACCTGGTAGATCCGACACTGCCTGTAGAAGATGCAGATAAAGACGAAATCCTAAACTAATTTTTTTTTTGAAATGACCATCAAAGATGAAATTTCAGAAACCGCAGATCCAAATAAATTCAGTTATTGAAAAATTCACATCCTTTTTTGAGAATTCTGAAATAAATTATGTACTACGTCTGTCCGAAAAAACTCTTGCTGGTTTTTTTAGTAAAGAAAATCCCCATTATGTCTTAAATAAAAATAAAGGACTTAAAAACATGCCGCATAAAAATCTTAAGGGGAAAATTGTTCTTATCCATTTTACAGGAAAGGAAGAAAAAAACAGATTCCGGCCCTTGTTCTGAGTGAAACAAAAGAGATCTAGATTGTAGCTTTTATTTCAGGCAGGGAAGAAAACAAAGACAATAATTTTTGCGTCCCACTTATACCTGGCAATAAAAATTTTGATGAAACCAGACTGAAAAGACCTTCATACATCTGTCTTGATAAAACAGCCTCGTTGCTTAAGGAAATAATATCAATGCAGCTTAGAGAAATTAACGGAATTTATAAAGAAGCAATTAATACAAAAATTGAGATTATCTTTTGTCTCTGATAAAAATTATTTTACGATTTTTTCCAATCCCACATTTTTACCGGAGGTTTACTTCTTTTTTTATACCACAGACAAATAAGGAACAATCAGAATCGATGCAACAACCAGTATCATAAACCAGCTTATCGCCGCAACTACATAATTTGCATAATTTTTTGAAATTTTTCTCTTTTCAAACAGTCTTTTCACACCTTCCTGCATTATATATCCCCCGTCCAGAGGTACAAAAGGCAGGGCATTGAAAGTTGCAACCGCAAAGTTAAGCCAGAACATCCAGAAAAAGATCTGCACTATCGCCCAGAAACCAACAAATGGAGTATCCCAAGCTATGTAATCAGGAGAATCAAAAGCCAATATTCCAAGACCCATACTGTCATCGTCAATTACCGCATTAATCGGAACATATACTAAAAGAAACGGACCAAAAGGACTTTTTATTACGTTATCAAATAAATTTTTTACTGAGGCTGAATCATAGTAAGAAACTCCCATAAAACCGGAATCTTTTGGATTTAAATTTTCAGGCCACGGTTCAAGAATTATTGTATAATCCTTAGAATTGCCGTCTTTTAAAGCAGTAAGGGTGATTTGATCTCCAGGTTTTGTCTGATCCAGTATCTCCGACACATCTGCACGTGAATCGATTTTCACTCCATCTATAGATGTAATTATTGAATTTGGAGGCAGTCCCGCATCATAAGCAGGATAATCCTGATATATTCCCTTAAGATAAGGAGCGTCTACAGGAGTCACAAAACTCATAAGAACTGCAAGAATTAAAAAACTCAGAATTGCCACAACAATATTGTTTGTAATACCTGCGCCAAACATCCTTATTTTGGAGATGGATTTTGCCTTTTCAACATCCTCCTCATCAGGTTCAACAAAAGCACCTATAGGAACAATAAAAAATAATAAACCCGTGCTTTTAACTCTCATCCCCTCAATGCGTGAAAGAATCCCGTGTCCCCCTTCATGAACTGCAAGAGTTAATATGAATGCAAAAAGAACTGCAAATGAAAGTGGAAGAAATTCATTAATCCCCGGAATTGCAAGGATGTTTTGAGGTTCATATATCCCGGTGGGAGGCGGAGGAGAAGCAATTGTTCTCTGAAGAGTGAATAGAAGCATCAGAGACATTAATACAGACACCACAATCACCATCAGGGCCCCGACTGTTCCATATAATTTGAAAAACCGAGAATATGGGATGAATTTATCAAAAAAACGAACATTATCTGTTTTAAGTGCAAGTATAGGCCCATAAAACATCACATGTTCTTCCCATAGATTATTAGATTTAATATAACCCACAATCAAAAAATAAAGTGCCACAAAAAATAGTATAATTAAAAGCCAGTCCATTTTATCTTATAACTATTGCCTGCACCTGTGATGAAATTTCCCAATGAGAATGAAAAAAAATATTAAAAATTATTTTAATCAAAATTCAAAAAGACTTCGCTGTTGAATTTTTCCAATTATATTTGAGATAGTTTTCCAGCTTTTTCTCCCTATATCGGGGCATTCCCCGTTATAAGTGATGTAACTCTCCAAAAATTTTATTGTCTTTGGATCAGACGGGTATCCGCTTCCAATATCACCGTATTCTTCTGAAATTTTTTTTATTGCCCTGTCCCTTGTTACCTTGGCAATTATTGATGCCGCACCTACAATTGGATACTTGTCATCTGCTTTATGTTCTGACACTATTGACACAGGATTTTTCAGATATTCTCTTACATGTATTCCATATCTGACCTCATTCACATCACAGGCATCCAGATATGCTAATTTTGGTGAAAGGTTATCAATTGCACGTGCATGTGCCTGTGCAACAATTGAATTCATGGAGTATGATAGTCTGTATTCATCAATTTTACGCGCCTTAATTACAACAGATGTAAACTTAAAACAGGATACAATCTCTTCATACATCAATTCCCGCTTAGCGGGTGTAAGAGTTTTGGAGTCTGCAAAACCCCTTTCTTCAAATTCGAACAAAGATGAACCAAGCACTCCTCCTATTACCATAGGACCAAGAACAGAACCCTTCCCGGCCTCATCTATTCCACAGATCACTTAAAAGTACTATTACATTTCATAAATTATATGTATAGTCATGCTTGAATGTGATTAAAATGTACATCATCATTATTGGTCTGGGAGGCATCGGAAGAAATCTTGCAGCTATTGCAGCTGAACATGGCGACAGCGTCGTGGTTATTGACAAAGATGAGTTTCGCTGTAACGAAATACTTGAACACTATGATGTTCTGGCAATAACCGGAAATTCAACAGACAGGTCAATACTTGAGGATGCAGGTATTGACAGAGCAGATGCTCTTATAACAACAACCAGTGACGATGCAGTAAACCTGATGACATGCTGGCTTGCAAAACGTTTTAAAGTCAAAAATCTTGTATCAATAGTAAATCAGATAGAACATTCTGAACTTTTCAAGGAAGTGGGAGTCAGAATTAGTGAAAATCCGGATGAACTTGTTTCAAACAGGCTGTATTACTGGTCTGAAAATCCTGACATGCAGCAGCTTGCAACAATTCCCGGAGGAACAATATTCGAGATAACAGTAGATGAAAACGCACCTTTTGTTGATCATGAGATAAAAGAACTGGATGTTAAGGATTTTGTCTTTATCGCCATAAAAAGAGTTGGAAAAGAAATAATTATTCCCAGTGGAACAATACGAATAAGACCTAATGATAGAATAATGGTATTTACAAAAAAAGAGGCTGAAGAAGATTGTTTAAAGATATTAAATAAACAGCTTAAAAATCCGAAATAATAATATTAAATCTGAATAAAAGGATTTATTCTTTGTTTTCAAAAAAAAAATTATTCAAAATATTTTTTTAGTCCTGATAGCTCTTTTAGAAGCTTTGGATTCATTTTTATTATCTCTTTTACAAGCGTAAGAGTTGAGAAATCCTTCATCACAATATTACTAACTGAAGTTAATATTGAATCAAGCTGCTTGTCAGAGAGTTTTACAAATATCTCCTTTATCTGATAATTTCTGGCAAGGGCTTTTCCCATTCTTGAAGAACGCCAGGTTGCATCATATTTCATAAGTGACTCTCTGCTGCAGTCGCCTGCTGTTATACATTCAGATGCAACCTGTCCTGCAAGACGCCCTGTATACATGGCATTGTAAATTCCGCCGCCTGTAATTGGATCACTTAAACGCGCTGCATCTCCAACGATTATTAGATTATCCGCAACCGTACATTCAAGGGGTTCGCATACAGAAACACCGCCGACAATAAGCTCAATAATCTTTCCTTCAGGGAAATTTTTTTCCACAAATTTATCAAGATAGTCCTTTGCCCTGTTGCCGTCCTTTGACTGAGTACCTGAGATACCTATACCTACATTTGCAGTTCTGTCCCCTTTGGGGAATATCCAGACATAACCTTCCGGTGAAACCTCACGGCCCACATAAAACACAGTTACACCCGCCTCAATGTCAATATCAGTCATAAGGTACTGCGCACAGGTTTCAAGCTCTCGTAATGGTACAGTTGTATCCACACCACAGTATCGCGCAAACTTTGATTCCACACCATCGGCTGCAATTACTACAGATGCCCTGACCTCTTTTAATTCACCGAAATATTCTATAACAGCTCCTTTGACAACGCCGTTTTCAAGGATTGCATCTACAGCACGGGTTTTTACGTAACATTCCGCACCTGCGCCTACTGCCTGCCAGATAAGATCCCTGTCGAAGAATTTCCTGTCAAGAACATAACCTACCTCATTGCCGGCCATCTCAGGACTTAAATAAAAACTGCTACCATCCGGAGAAACAAGCTTTGCGCCTTTAATCTTTTCTGATATCCATTTGGGATCGATCTTATCAAAAAATTCGCTTATGAGATCGTCACCTATTCCCTCTGCACATCGTACAGGAACACCAATTGCAGGCCTCTTTTCCACAATACAGACAGATAATCCTTTTTCTGCACAGGTTTTTGCAGCAAGTGCTCCCCCGGGCCCTCCGCCTATGATTAAAACATCATATTCAATCTTCATCTGAAACCTCCAGTGCACCAAGCGGACAAACTTTCACACAGATCTTACAGAGTTTGCAGTTTTCATTATCCACTGAAAGGTAAGCGTCAATGAGCTCAATCGCCCCTTCGGGACATACAGAAACACATGCACCGCAATATCCACATACCTCTCTACGAACTTTGATCATTCTCTATATATTCGGCTGATACGGGCTTTAACTTTTACTACTTAATAAAACGAAAAAAAAAATACTAAATACGCTTTTTTTATGCCCAAATGTAAAAAGCAATTCAGTCATATATTATTAGGAGTTAAGATCTACCAATCTTTAAGGGTGTTACTATGGAGTTAAAAGGCGGTCCCACGCAGGATGAAATAATGGCAATATCATTATTTAAGCTTGATTTAAAAGAAAATGATCTATTCGCCGACATTGGGTGCGGTACGGCCAGAATCTCCATAAAAGCTTCTGAAACCTGCAGGAGAGTCATAGCAATAGACAAAAGAGGAGAGGCAATAGATTTTGCAAAAAGAGAGATCAAAAAATCAGGACAAAATAATATAGAGCTTTTCCATGGTGAAGCATCTGATATCCTGAAAAATATTGATTTTCTTGACTGCGCATTCCTTGGCGGCTCTACAAACATTGAGGATATTCTTGATATTTTATCAAAGATTGTCCGCAGAAATATTGTTGTTAATGCTGTTCTTTTAGGAACCGTTGATAAAACAGTAAAAAAGATGAATGAACTTGGAATTTTTAAGGAAGTAATCCATATTCAGGTATCCCGCTCATATCCTCTTGTAGGCGATATTATGCTAAAACCAATAAACCCTGTTTATATTATAATAGGGAAGGTGAACGATAAATGCTAGTTGCAATAGGAATTGGTCCGGGTGACCCTGAGCTTCTCACCGTAAAAGCGGTTAGAATGATAAAAGACGCAGACGCGGTATTTGTCCCGGGAAATGTGGCAAAAGAGATAATCTCACCCTACAGGAAAGATGCAAAAGTTCTTTCATTCCCGATGACCGATGATGAAGATTATATCAAAGAATGCATGTATAAAAACGCGGATATTATCGCACCTGCAGCAAAAACAGGTCTTGCTGTATTCTGCATACTTGGAGATCCTAATTTTTATGGAACTTTTGGAAGGCTCTGCGAAATTATTGATAAAAAACACCCTTCGATTGAATACAGCTCAGTTCCGGGCATAAGTTCGATTACCGCATTTGCATCTGCTGCAGGAGTCAGTGTAAACGGCGGTATTTTTATCTCGGATGGCTCTGTCGAAGACTCAAGGATTCTTCTCAAAATAAAAGAACCTAAAAAGGCAGTTGAATCTCTCAAAACAGAAGGTTTTAAGAAATTTATCCTGGCAGAAAAAATGTACATGAAGGATCAGAAAATATACAGAGATGATGAAATTCCTGAAAAAAGTGCATATTTTAGTGTAATGTTCGCAAGGAAGTGAAAAAATGAAGAATGTATATATTGTAGGTGCAGGCTGTGGAGACCCCGAACTTATTACTGTCAAAGGTAAAAAACTGCTTGACAGGGCAGACGTTTTAATTTATGCAGGTTCTCTGGTAAACCCTGTTCTTGTAGAAGATTGTCCCGCAAAAGAAAAATATGACAGCTGGGGCATGAAGCTTGAAGAGATGACACAAATAATGGCTGATGCAGCAAAAAGCGGCAAAACTGTCGTAAGACTGCATTCAGGTGATCCATCTCTCTATGGCGCAATTATAGAGCAGGTTGCACTGCTTGAAAAAGAAGGAATCCACACTGAAAGAATACCCGGTGTTTCTTCAATGTTCGGTGCCGCCGCAGCTCTTGGGACCCAGCTTACTCTAAGAGGCGTTTCAGAGTCAGTGATAGTTACACGACCTGCCGGAACAACCTTAAAAACCGATCAGATAGCTGAGATGTCAAGACTGGGTCAGACTATGGTCATTTTTTTAGGAACAGAGCACATGGAAAGGATCTTTGAAACAGTGGAATGCCCTTCCGATACTCCCGCAGCAGTTGTATACAGGGCAACATGGCCTGATCAAAAAATAATCAGGGGAACAGTTTCTGATGTTGCAGAAAAGGCAAGAGAAGCAGGCATAGAAAAAACTGCCCTGATAATAATCGGAAATGTTGTTGATGCCGTTAATTCAGGATATGCAAACTCACACCTCTACGGATGAAAGACACTATTGTAATATCACTTGAAGCATTTAAGGAAGAATCCAAAAAAATAGCTGATGCTTTAAATGCAGATTATACCTGCTATAAGAAGGATATTTTCAAAGAAGTCTTTTACAATTATAAAAAAATTATTGCTGTTATGTCCGCCGGAATTGCAGTAAGGGGTTTCTCAAATCTTTTAAGGGACAAATGGACAGACCCCTGTGTTGTTGTCATAAGCCCGGACTTTAAATTTGCAATCCCGATACTTGGCGGTCATCACGGCGGAAACGATCTTGCCAAGGATCTTGAAATTCTGGGTATTAAACCTGTTATTACAACAGCAACTGAGACACAGAATAAGATGTCAGTAGAAGCAGTTGCAAAAAAAGAAGGACTTGATATTTTAAACAAAGACTCAACACGTATGGTTAATGCAGCAATTATTGAAGGAATTATACCACGTTATGCATTATCCGGACCTGCAATTGCAGTTATTTCGCCTTCTGTTTCAGTTCTCCTGAAAAAAGGAGAGTATATTATCGGCATAGGATGCAGAAGGGGAATTTTAAAAGATGAAGTTTTGGATGCATTACAAAAGTCCCTTGAACTTTCAGGCATTAAATCAGATGAAATTTTTGCCTATTCAACAACAAAACTAAAAGAAGATGAAGAAGGGCTTAAGGAAGCCATTAACAGCATAAACGGCAATCTTGTTTTTCTGGATGATGATACAATCAATTCAGAAATACCTCCGTCACCGTCCAGGGCATCGGATAAGATTGGTCTTTTAAGTGTGGCTGAATCCTCAGCTCTTGCATTATCAAAAAGAAAGGAGATTATAATGAAAAAACAGATATTCGGGAGAGTTACAGTTGCAATCGTCAGGTAAGGGGAAACTCTACATAGTAGGAACAGGTCCCGGGAACACATCATATTTGACCAAAAGGGCATTGGAAGCAGTTGAAGAATCTGAGTACATTATAGGTAATGATTTCTACCTAAATCTGATTAAGGACAATCTTGAAGGAAAAGAGGTTATCTGGAGTTCAATGGGAAAAGAAGTTGAAAGAGCCAGAAAATGCATTGAAATAGCAAAAGATCATGTAATTTCAATGGTCAGCGGCGGAGACCCGGGTGTTTACGGAATGGCAGGCATAGTTCTGGAAGTGCTTGAACATGACGGGACAGATATTGATTTTGAAGTCATCCCGGGAGTTACTGCAGCAACTGCCGCAGCTTCAAGGGTCGGATCGCCTCTTTCCGGCGATTTTATCACAATATCATTGTCCGATCTCCTGACCCCGATGGAAATAATTGAAAAAAGATTAAACCTTGCAACCCAGATTGGAATACCTGTTGTTTTATACAACCCTAAGAGCAGGGGGAGACCTGACAACCTTGCCATTGCCCTTTCAATAGCACTGAAATTCAAATCAACCGAAACACCTGTTGCGGTTGTTAAAAACGCCTGCCGTGATGGAGAAGAGATCAGATATTATTCTTTAAAAGAACTGTATGATAACGATACTTTTGTTGATATGCATTCAGTTATTATAATAGGTGGAGAGGAATCCCGTTTCATGCAGGTCGGAGAAAGAAAAGGCATTATTACACCGAGGGGTTATGAACGAAAATACGTATATTGATCCGGGAGCTGACACAAAGGAAGGCTATAAGATCTCCTCTACCAGCAGGGCTATTGCCCGTCAGGTTATTGGCGACAACTCTCCAGAGGACAGAATAAAACAGAGATGTGCAATATCTGTCGGGGATTTTATAATGGCAGACCTTATGGAATTCGTAAATGAACCGGTATCAGCTGGATTAAAAGCGCTTGAAAATAAAGCGACCATTATAACCGACATAAGAATGGTCCAGATGGGAATCCGAAAAAAAGAGCATGAAAGTGAGGTCATATGCGCTCTGGACTACGGTTCTGACATCTCCTTAGCAAAAGGTATTACAAGGAGTTCGGCCGGATTTCTTGCATTAAAAGAGAGACTGCAAGGATCAATTATAGTAATAGGAAATGCACCTTCAGCTCTTATTGCAATCTGTGAAATGATAGATGAAGGAATAAAACCGGGACTTGTAATAGGAAGTGCAGTTGGATTTGTAAATGCAAAAGAATCAAAAGAACTTCTCAGAACAAAAGATGTTCCTTCAATATCAAACAGAGGCACAAGAGGAGGGACACCTCCGGCGGTTGCGGCACTAAATGAAATAATCACAATGTACATTGAGAAAAAATCATCAAAAATATGATAAAAGATCCCGTAACAGGTTATGAATACCCCCCTGAATGGGAAGAAGCATGCAGGGATAAAGAAGGCCTCATACTTGCATGTCAGGGTCTTGGGATTCTTACCTCAAACGGTGAAGTATTAAAAAGAGGATTTACAACAGGAACAACTGCTGCTGCGGCATGCAAGGCCGCAGTCCTGTCATTAAAAAATCCTGTATCTAAAGTTAATATAAAACTTCCCTGCAGTCTTGTGTTTGAACTGGCAGCAGAAGGAAGAAATGGCACAGGGATGGCCAGAAAATATTCAGGAGATTATAAAAACGACATAACTTCAGAGGTTCTTTTCTGCGCAAAGGTAAAATTAAGAGATAATGGCATTGAAATTTTTGCAGGTACAGGTGTTGGAAGATTTGGAAGAGACACACCACGTTACAGGAAAGGAGAGCCGGCAATAAGTAAAACCGCAATGGAATGTATCCTGTCATCTGTAAAAGAAGCAGTCCTGGAATCAAAAATCAGCGGAGTGTATATTGAACTGACAATTCCTAAAGGAAAGGAGATTGGGATTCAAACCCTGAATCCAAAAGTAGGTGTCATTGGAGGCATCTCTATTCTTGGATCAACCGGACTGGTAGAACCCTGGGACGATCATCTGACAGAATCTACACTTGAAAGAATAAAGGATAAAGAAAAAGTTGTCCTTACAACCGGAAGAGTAGGTCTAAGATATTCGAGACTTCTTTTCCCCGATCATGAAGTAATCCTTGTCGGCAAATACATGCAGAAAGGAATCGATGCGGCATCAGAATCAAAAGAGGTCATACTCTGCGGTCTTCCTGCCCTGATTCTCAGATTCATAAACCCAGAGATCCTAAAAGGAACAGGATATAATACTGTTGAAGAGCTGAGCCAGTCACCGGATTGGCACAGAATAATATCGGATAACCTCTCCAATTACAAAAATAAAATGCCGGATTTGAGAGTTGTTTTAATCAATCGCAACGGAAAAATTACAGGTGATTCTAAATGAAGATCATTGGCTCAGGATGCGGACCGGGAATGCTGACTGAAGAGGCAATAACGGCTATAAATAGTGCAGATCTTATATATGGTTCAAAAAGGGCTATTGAACTATGCAAAAAATTCATAAAAAATGATTCAGAGGTTCATGAGATAACAGACTACAAAAGCCTCAAAAGCCTCCCTGAAGAAGCTGTGGTTCTTTCAACCGGTGATCCTATGCTTGCAGGTCTGGGCTATCTCAAAGGGGAGATAATATCAGGTATCTCATCATTACAGTATGCCTTTGCAAAAATCAAAATCCCGCTTACAAAAGCAGTTGTTGTAAATGCACATGGAAAGGATCATATCGCGGCAATAAAAAGAACACAAGAGGAGATAGAACGTGGATACACTGTTTTTTTGATTGCAGATCCTGATTTTGATATCAATATGCTCTGCAACACCCTCAACTGCAAAGAATCTTTTCTAAAAATATCTCTCTGCGAAAATCTCGGATATGAAAATGAAAGAATTGTTACATCTTCTGTATGCAATCCGCCAAATAGAAAAAGTGATCTTTTTGTATTGATTATTGGAAATTTTTAAAAAAACAAATTTATAAATTCTTTTTAAATTCAGTGCAGTCCGTTATTGTAATTTCTCTCATGCTCTCCTGGTTAAATTCAAAGACCCTTTCATGCACTCTTTTAATCATACCGCCCGTTGTTATGATCATCGAATTTTTGTCGTTTATTGATTTCAGAAGACATTTATCTATGACACCATAAGTAAAATCAAGTTCAATCTTCTCAATATCCGCCATCATTTTTGCCTTTGAACCCATAGCACCTATACCGTCTATCCCTAAAGATAAGATTAAAGGCTTTATCTCACCCTGATTCATCCTGTCAGCATCAACCAGATAAATTCCACCGCAATTTAAATTATCAGATTTCTTTTTTCCGGGACTGTTAACATACAAAAGGTGAATTAGATCCAAAATGGATTTGGGAAGATTTTGTGATTCCGGCATCCCTCTTTCAACAAGACCTTCATATAATTCCAAAAGAACAGGCATTGAAAGTTTTGCAGATTTCACAAGGGATTTATTATAGAATACCTCTCCCGAAGTCCCCTCAGCCAGAATTCCTCCGTCCTGAATAAGAATGACCCTGTCTGCCCAGGGGTATGCAAGTTCAACATCATGGGTTGAGATAATAATTGTTCTGCCGTCGATATGCATCTCATCTAAAAGTTCCATAATATCTTCCGAACCTGCCGGATCAAGTGCGCTTGTCGGTTCATCGAATACCAGAACATCAGGATTCATTGCGAGTATTCCCGCCATTGCCACTCTTTTTTTCTCCCCACCGCTGAGATGATGGGGAGGTCTTCTCTCAAATCCTCTAAGCCCGACATCAGAGAGTGCTTCCTCAACTACAGATTTTATTTCATCTTTTGAAAATCCGAGATTTACAGGACCAAAAGCCACATCCTGGAAGACAGTCGGTGCAATTATCTGTGTATCCGGATTCTGAAAGACAAAACCAATCCTTCTTCTTAATTCACGAAGATTATTCCGATCATACTTTACAGGTTTTCCTGAAAACAGAATTTCACCAGAATCCGGTTTTATCATCCCGTTAAGCATAAGAAGCAGCGTAGATTTTCCGGCTCCGTTTGGCCCGACAAGAGCAATTTTTTCACCTTTATTTATGCTAAAACTGATATTTTTCAAAGCATCCGGCCCGTTTGGATATTTATATCTGATATTTTTTATCTCAATTATCTGATTCATTAAAAAACAACTCCAAAAATAGTAAAACCGGATGTATATACTGCAATGGCCGATATTGCTAAAAGATAGATAAGAACAACAAAAAGCAGAGACAGGGACATTCTGACAGTTTCACCCGGCATTGCAAACTTACCGTCATAGCATCGCGAGTCCATAGCCTTAATGAGATTTTCTGCCGCATCCCATGTGTTGATAAAAAGGGCTCCTGCCATCATCCCGAAAGAGTTTATACCCTCTTTTATATTTCCATATCCAAGTCTCATCTTCTGTGCGTTAGATATCTGCACGGCCTGTTCGATAAGAACAAAAATAAACCTGTATATGAGCATTGAAAGATCAATAAATTCGACAGGAACCCGACACCTTGCTGCAAGTCCGAAAGTATCAGTAACAGGTGTTGTTAAGGATATAAAAAATAGCGAGCACATACCTGCAAATACACGCGAAAATATAAGAATTCCCTCATTTAAACTGCCATATGACACTGTTAATAAAAACCAGTCACTAAGCGGATAACTAAAAAGAATCTGCCCGCTGTTTCGCATAAAAATAATCACAATAACACTTAATACCGCAAATCCAAGTGGTATAAGGAGCAATTTCAGATAAAACCTGAAATCAATTCCTGCAAGAAATATCGTTGCAAAACTAATTGTAATTATTATAATTAAAGGAGCAACAATGCTCTGTGAAGAGACCGATATCAGAATACAGCCAAGTCCCAGAATAATTTTTATTAACGGGTGGAGATCCCTCAGCCGGTTTGTCTGAGCAATATCTTCCAGGAATTCATAGTACATTTAATGTTTAAAAAAATTAGTTTGGATTTTTCTTAAGTCTTCTTTCAGTATACCAGGATCCAAATACCCAGCCGATTAAAAGTCCGCCAAATACTGCCTGAAGCGCAAAAAGACAGGACTCAATCTCACCTGAAGGAGGTGTAAAAGTATAATCTGAGTTATCGATCCATTGTTCATAGCCCTGTGCTTCAAGCATCTCAGAGCCAAGACCATCAGAGCCGCCCCAGCCTTCTTCACCTGTTGCCTGTACAAGAGTATCTGTATACAAAAATACGCCAATAAAAATTATTATTGCAATGACTGTAATTATCTCAAATTTATATTTCATTCTTCTATTTCCCCCTGTACTTTTTTCATTTTTTCTTCGGAGAGAACTTTCAGCTTTATCAGAAGCTCCGGTTTTAGAATTATAATATACTTGAATATCACAACAAACACAAGTCCCTCAATAATTGCAAGAGGCAGCTGGGTCACTGCAAAAACACCAAGGAAAGCACCAAAAGATGCAACAAAACCACCTGCTGTTGCAGGGAATGCAAGTGCAAGCTCAAGTGACGTAACACAGTATGTTACAATATCACACAGAAATGCTGCGATAAATACACTTGCAAAGAAGTTGAAATTTATTTTGTCAAGACCTTTATAAGTATAATAACCCACAATCGGACCGATAATCGCCATTGACATAGCATTTGCTCCAAGTGTCGTAAGTCCGCCATGAGCAATAAAAAGAGCCTGGAACAGAAGTACTATAAAACCAAGAACAGCTGTAATCCACGGACCAAATGTGATCGCAGAGAGTGCAGTTCCCGTAGGATGTGAACAGCTTCCTGTAACAGACGGCAGTTTTAATGCTGAGAGTACAAAGATGAAACCACCCGCAACTCCGAGAAGCGGAAGGAGTTCACGATTTTCTTTAAGGACACTCTTCAGTTTATAAAAACCATATATCAGACACGGCAATGCCAGAATCCACCATATCTGCCACCACGGAGATGGCAGAAAACCTTCCATTATATGCATAAATCAAATCTCCATATAAAATTAATAATTAAAATTTGAAGTGCAGATTAATTACACTTTATCAAATTAATTTGAGATATTACTATTTAATTTTAGCCAATTGGATCATAATTAATTTACTTAATGCAATATTATCTTAAAATAGTAAAGAACATTATTTCAGAATTTAAAATCAAATACAACTTTGATTAATAATCAAAAATGAGGAATATTCCAATGATCCCAACAATAATTATAGCAGGAACACACAGCGGATGTGGCAAAACAACAATTGCAAGCGCTTTAATGTCAGCTCTATGTAAAAGAGGACTAATAGTTCAGCCCTTTAAAGTAGGGCCGGATTTTATAGATCCATCACACCATACAGCCATATGCAATAGAAATTCACGAAATCTTGACCCTTATATGATGGGAGAGGAAGGGGTTTTGGAAACATTTTCAAATGCCTCCATCGGCGCAGATATTGCCGTTGTAGAAGGTGTTATGGGAATGTATGACGGCCTTGAAGGAACTGACACAGGAAGCACAGCTCATGTTTCAAAAATACTAAAAGCACCTGTAATACTGGTAATTGACTCAAAGGGATCATCAAGAAGTGTCAATGCTATTGCAAAAGGATTTGCCTGTTTTGATACGGACATAAATGTTGCAGGAATTATCTTCAACCGAATCGGGAGTGAAAGACATTCTGATATGATAAAATCATCTCTTGAATTTTCCGCACTTGGATGGATACCAAATCAGAAAGAAAAATCTGTGGAAAGCCGCCATCTCGGATTAAAAATGGCCCATGAAACAAGTTCAATGGCAGAGTTCACAGAAATAATGGAAGAAAACTCAGATATTGATGCCATTATTGAAATATCAAAACAAACAGCAGAAATACAACAGGACTTTTCACATAATAAAAGAGACTCCGGCTCCATAAAAGAAAAAGTCAGAATAGGGGTTGCCTTTGATGAGGCTTTTAATTTTTATTACCAGGATAATCTTGACAGATTGAAAAAATACGGCGCTAAACTGGTTTTTTTTAGTCCTATGACCGACAGGCTGCCTGATGTGGATGCTATTTATTTTGGCGGAGGATATCCTGAGCTTCACATGCAAAAACTTGCTGCCTCAAAGTGCAGAGATGAAATCAAAAAAGCCGCAGATAATGAAATGATAATATATGCAGAATGCGGTGGTCTGACATACCTTTGCGAAAGTCTGACATATGATAATAAGACATCAAAAATGTGTGGAGTAATTCCTGCAGATGCAATTAAAATGGACCGTTTTCAGGCACTTGGTTACGTATCTGCCAAATGCATTACTAACAAAAGTATTCTCCCCCTAAACATGTCCTACAGAGGACATGAATTTCATTATACAAAATTAAACTGCGTAAATGATGTAAAATTTGCATTAGAACTATCCAGAGGAAAAGGCATTGAAAATAACTACGACGGATTATATGTAAAAAATGTCTTAGCAGGATACACACATGCATATTTTACAGATAAATTTGCTGAAAATTTCGTCTCAAAGACAAAAATGAATAAAAATGACTTATTACCTGATGATTAAGTAATTTTATTTATTAAACCTGTGAAAAGAATAAAGAAGCAATGATCTCAAACAGAATACTTGAAGACAGAGATACTTTTTCCCTTCTGATACAGTTAACAGATGTAGCCTCGGCTGCACATGACAGGGGAGACTATGAAACAAGAGATCAGGCACTTGAGGAAATAAAAGAGATCAGAAAGCAGATTACAGGTCAGATTACAGAGAGTTCTAAAAAAAACGAATGAATTAATGAATTTAAAGTTCAAATGTTCCATACATCCCCCCGCCTCCGGGATGAAGAATAACTTTTTCTTCCCTGAAATTTTTTATT
>NZ_JBSREC010000055.1:0-8635 GCF_055145805.1 Methanomicrobium sp.
TCGGTTCCGCGTCCGGCGAGTATCTACTTTGCAATCGAGCGTGATACAACATCCCTTGTTGAAAGCTCCATTCTGTCAGCGTCATAATCCTCCATGAAACGCTTTCCGTCTGTATTTTTGAGCTGGCCGCCCTCTCCCCTTACGGCTTCTGTAATCAGCCGGCCTCTTGCATCATACGGGAAAACAGCGCCTGTCGGGTGAAACTGCACCATCTCCATATCGATCAATTCTGCTCCCGCCCGATATGAGAAGGCAAAGCCCTGTCCGTTTCCTGTCGCACAGTTGGTGCAGACATCGTAAATCTGGCCGAGACCGCCGGTTGCGACAACAACAGAGTCGGCGCGTATAACAATCATCTCACCCCGTCTGTTCAGTCCGATTGCACCGCAGACCCTGTCGCCTTCTTTCAGGAGATCGATAACCGTTATCTCCTGCAGAATTCTGATATTTTCCGTTCTGACCTTCTCAACAAGGGTCATCATCATCTCATGACCTGTTCTGTCTCCGGCAAAGCATGTACGGGGGAATTTCTGGCCGCCGAACGGGCGCTGTGCAAGCATCCTCTCCTGGGTTACATCAAAGACCGCACCCCATTTTACAAGGTCGGCCATTCTCTCAGGCGCCTCTTTTACAAGTATTTCCACAAGTTCCGGGTCGTTTAAATATGCACCGCCCCTTAAGGTGTCCTCTCCGTGAAGCGGGCATGAATCCTCACTGTTTAACACAGCGTTATAGCCGCCCTCGGCCATAGTCGTACATCCGCCCTTGCCGGTAAGTGTTCTTGAAAGAAGTATGGTATCTCCGTATTTTGATGCCTCGATAGCGGCACGGGCACCTGCTCCCCCGCTTCCGATCACAAGTACGTGGCAGTCGGTCACATCATATGAATGCATAGTTATGACAGTTTAGTAACTGGAATACTATAAATAAATGGCAAATAATTTTTTTTACAACCCGCATGCTGATACCTATATTAATACCGGTAAAAAGTAAATATATAAGAATAACAGAAATCTGACAGAGTGAGCTAAATTGAGGCTTTTAATGAAATTTGGTGGCACCTCGGTCGGTGATGACAAATGCATCGCCCGTGTTGTCTCAATTATAGACCATTACTACAAAACCGGCAATGAACTGGCAGTAGTGGTATCTGCAATATCCGGAGTGACCGATCAGCTCCACGCAATTGCATCAGAAGTAGAGAAATCATCAGATAATCCTCCGATTGACTCTTTTATCGCATCAATCCGGACAAAACACAAAAAGATTCTTGATGTGGTTGCAAAAGACGAGTCGGAGGCTGTCTTAAAGGAAATTGACATCCGGCTTGAAAACCTCAAAAATATTCTGACTGCAGTTCACAACCTGCGCGAGCTCACTCCGCGTTCGAAGGATTACATCATATCGTTTGGTGAGAGGCTGTCTGCACAGGTTGTCAGCGCCGCACTGAGGCAGGCCGGGATACCTTCTGTTCCCTTAAACGGATGTGAGGCAGGAATACTTACAAACGGAAATCACGGCTGTGCAAATGTCCTTCCCGAGAGTGAACCGAGAATCAAGTCAAGGGTTGTTCCCTTAATGCAGGACGGGGTTCCGGTTGTAATGGGATACATGGGATGCACCGAGCAGGGCATTGTTACAACCCTCGGACGCTCGGGTTCAGACTACACTGCAGCAGTCGTCGGTGCCGCAATCGATGCAGAGGAGATATGGATCTGGACTGACGTTGACGGAATCATGACATCAGATCCGCGTATAATAGGGGATGCAAGAGTAATTCCGGATATTTCATATCTTGAGGCTATGGAGCTTTCATACTTCGGTGCAGAAGTCCTTCACCCCAGAACCATTGAACCTGCGATGCAGAAGGGAATTCCTGTCAGGGTAAAAAATACCTTCAATCCGTCTGCGGGCGGAAGCTGTGTTATTGCCGATGAACGCCGTGATGACAGGATTGTCAAGGGAATTACCTTCATAGACAAGGTGTCACTCATAAATCTCGCAGGTGCGCAGATGTTCGGACGTCCCGGGGTTGCACGCTCAATTTTTACCGCACTTGCAGAGAATCATGTCAATGTCATGATGATCTCCCAGGCATCATCTGAGTCAAACATCTCTCTGATTGTTGACGATGATCATCTGACCCGTGCTGTAACCGCTCTTAACAGGGTCCAGCAGGGCGGATACATAAGAGAGGTGACATTCGACCGTGACGTAAGTGCGGTTGCTGTTGTGGGCACCGGAATGGCAGGTGCACCGGGTATTGCAGGCAGGGTTTTCACTGCTCTTGGAAAGGCCGGTGTAAACCTGATGATGATCTCCCAGGGCTCATCCGAGGTGAACATATCATTTGTTGTAAAGCACGAGGACGGAAAAGTTGCCCTTCGCGTTTTGCATGACGAGTTCAAGTTATCAGAGGATTCGGAATGACGCAGGATTTTAACAAATGCGGCCACACTTACCGCGATGCAGGAGTGGATATAGACCTTGAGGCTGACGGTGTAAAGGCGCTTGTCAGTATGCTCACATTCAGGCGTGAGGGAGACTTTGCAATGTGCAGCGACGTCGGGCACTTTGCAGGCTTAATCGGGTTCGGCGACTATGCCCTTGCCCTTGCGGTTGACGGTGTCGGCACAAAGATGCTTGTCGCGGACTTAATGGAGGACTGGTCAACACTTGGAATCGACTGCATTGCGATGAATGTAAATGACCTCTATGTGATGAACATGGAGCCTGTCGCATTTGTGGACTACATTGCAACGGAGGGTGTTGAGATAGATAAGATGAAACAGATTGGAAAAGGCTTAAACGAAGGTGCAAGACTCTCCAACATGAATCTTATCGGCGGCGAGACTGCGACCTTAAAGGGAATTGTAAACGGTCTTGACCTTGCCGGAACATGCCTGGGAGTTCAGAAGAAGGATCAGATTATAACAGGCTCAAAGATAGTGTCCGGTGATGTAATAATAGGCGTTCCCTCAAGCGGAATTCATTCAAACGGGCTGACACTTGCAAGAAAGATTGTGGATGACTGCGCATCGTACAGCGATATGATGCCATGGGGAAAGACTCTCGGTGAGGAGCTTTTAACCCCCACAAGAATCTACAGTGAGGTTCTGGCAGTCACGGCAGCCTGTGATGTTCATGGTATGTGCCATATAACAGGCGGAGGACTCAGAAATCTGACAAGGCTTGGGAAATTCGGCTTTGACATAACAGAGCCCCTTCCCATGCAGCCTGTTTACGAATGGTTAATGCAGGCCGGTAACGTCGACGAACACGAGATGTACCGGACGTTTAACATGGGTATGGGCTACGTTTTTGTTGTTCCCGAATCAGTTGCGGAAAGTGTCATAAAGATTGTTCCCGATGCAGCAATTGTCGGAAAGATAAGGGAAGAAGAAGGGATCTGGCTTAAGGGTAAGCCGTTTCATTAAATTTTTCTAATTTTTTTCAATTTTTAATATAAATTTTTGGCAGAATTAAAAAAAGATATCAAAAGATGTGAAAACTTATTTCAGACTCTGTACCATCTTGCAGACCAGAGCTCTTTTACAAGTTTTTCTCCGGCATGCCTGTCCGGTTTTGTATCAAACTGTCTGTATATTATCGGGATGTCGCTTTTTCCTGCGATATCCGTTCCTGTTTTGCGATCGCCCGCAACGATGATAACATCTGCAATATCTTTGTATTCGTCGAGAAGTTCTGAGAAGATTTCGCCGGCCTTATCAATATGGTGCTTTATGTCCTCTTCTCTTAAGCGTTCAAAACGCTTCTGCGACCATCCGCCTTTTGAGTGCTTCTCCTTGACACTGCTCCTTATCAGTTCACCCTTAATCAGGCCGGACTCGGTTGCAATTCCTATGTATGACTCGCCTGCATGGCCGAGTATAAATGCGGCATGCCTCTCCTTTGAAAAGATCTCCTCTGCGGGGTCTGTCTCAAATCTGCTCCCTCTTTTTACATATGCATGTTCGGGGGGAAAAGGAGGTGCGGCAAAGAAATTTCCGACTGAAGGGTCGTCTATGTCGAAAAAGCCGATATGTCCTGTTTCTGATTTAATGCTATCCAGGTATGCGGTTATCTCTCCGTCCCTGTCTATGACTTCAGGAACAATCTCTCCGGGCGGAAGATATATCGATATCAGGGAGTCTTTTTGTGATTCCACGGATGCAATTTTTTCGAGAAATTCCAGAGATCTGTTTTTTGAGAGATAGAAGTCTTTTGCAAATATTTTTCTGTCGCTTTCCTCCATTTCAAAGGTTAATGCCGAGATGCGGTTTTCAAGTGTCTCAATTGAAATTTTTGCCCGTTTTAACTCTTCTGTGGTCTCCTGAAATCTTGCAGGTTCTGACTCTTTCTTCTCCTCGCGTTTTGAGAGTCTCTTTCTGAGCTTTTCGTTCTCCTTTTCGAGATCTGCAATTTTGGTTTCGAGTGTTTCCACCTTCTCCTCGAGATCTTTTCTGAAAAAGTGGCTGATCATAAAAAAGTACCTTATGGTTTTAAAATTTATTCTGATTTTTCTTCGCAGTCTTCCTCAGGGGGGACGGGCACTGACTTAACTGCCTTTTTGCTTACTATGCCGGAGTTGCCGTCCAGATCCTCTATTATGAGTGTAAATTCAACTTTTCCGTCACGTGCATCTGCGAGTCTTAATTTAAGGGCATCTATCTTCTCTTTATCCTCTTCTTCAGCGCTTAGTCGTATTGTATCGAGTACTTTATCAAAACGCAACAGGACTCCCTCTACGTTTGATATGAAGGCTTCACACATAGGCCCGGGGCGTACAGATAATCCCAGTTCCGGAATCTCCATCGTTCCCACACTGCTTCTTATAACACGGGCAGAGAGATCATCAGGCCCTTCTACCTTTAAGCTGTATCTGACAGGTTCTCCGTCGCCGATGACAAGTGTGTCAACAGATGTGAATCCGCAGTCACAGACGGCACTTGCAAGCAGAACCTCGGAAAAATAGGGAATTCTTTCTGTCTGATATATATATTGGATATCTTTTTTACAGTTTGGACAGGGTGCGACAATAACGCGCCGCAATTTTCAGGCTCCGCCGATCTTATCGCGGGAGACTTTTACAGACATCGGAGTGATGATGACATACTTCTGATCCCCGAGACCAACAATATCACCGTTTACATCTGCTGCAACATCACGAAGATCTTTTAAGACACGTTCGTATGATATCTTATCCATTTTAAGGCGTCCTATGTCGACAATTACTATATTTCCGTTGTAAACCTCGTCTTTAATTCTCGGAGTGTCGCGGAGCTCGTTTATAGTTGCTATCTTTACATACATTGATGCAGGCCCTGAGGAATTTGAAGTCTCTATTGAAGCAAGATCAAGTTCCATGTAGTCTGACTCATCAGGCTGGTTGCTCCTTTTGAAAAGAGATGAGATCTTTACCATATGAAAAATTTGTGGTGTGAATTTTATTTAACTCTATTCATTGTAGAGCGGTTTTATCTCCAAAAACACATTAAAAATATCAATCCGGGAGTTTTTTAAAAAAACAAAGGGAGTATTACACGATTTCTGCAAAACTCCTTATTTTTAGTGCGCATGTTTTTTTTAGATTTCCAGATTCCAGATATCATCCCCGACATAATGGATGTTTTTTGCAACCTTTCCAGTCTCACAGGCCATCATTTCATCAGAATTCATAAGTGCAATCCCGATGGCAAGCGGCTTTTTGTAGGACTCTTCGACTATTACAAGAGGTTCTCCCTCTTTTATGTCATCTGAGACTGATACAATCCCGGGCCGCATCAGGTCAGCACCTTTTGCCATGAATGGAATTGCTCCTGAATCGACAACAACTCTTCTTTCAGGAAACGGTTTTGCGACAGCGCCACGCAATGTCGGGAATACAGACTCATTTATCTCCATTAAGTCCGGCTTTTTGTCGATAAGGTAGATTATTACATCCCCTGTTGTTTCAGCCATTTCAATCTTATCGGAATGAAACAGATCAGATGAATCTCCTATGTTTTCCCTAAGCTTCGCATATATTTTTGAAATTTTGGATTTCCTGACAGTATATCTCTTTCTGACACTAAGTCTGGCCATTAATCTCTCCTTTATAAATTATAACATGCATATAATTTACCATTGTAAAATTGTCTTCCCATGCGGGGTTGCGCTATATTTATTTATGTTACCCTCGCAATTATAGTAATCCTCATTAAACAGATCAGGGAATCTTATGACACAAAGACCGTTGGAAATTTTAGATAAGGCACTCAATCAGAAGCCTGTTATCGTAAGCCTGAAAGGCGGCAGAGAAATTCGTGGAATTCTTCAGGGCTACGATGTTCATATGAATCTCGTACTTGAGAATGCAGAAGAGGAAAATGATGGTGTTGTTACAAAGGCAGGCACACTCATTGTCCGCGGTGATAATGTAATTTATATCTCACCGTCAGTCAATTGAATAAATAAAATCAAGTTTTTTAGAATACAGGTGAATTTAAAATGAGTAAAGGAACTCCATCCAGAGGAAAACGACAGACACAGACTCACATTGTCTGCAGAAGATGTGGAAAGATTTCTTACCACAAACGCCACAAGATATGCTCAGCATGCGGTTTTGGCAGATCAAGCAAAATGCGCAAATATAACTGGGTAACGAAGAGATCAAGAATCCCAACCCACTAAAATTATGTGTGGAATCGTTGGCATCGTCGATGCTGGCGGTGTCTCTTTCCCGCTTTACTATGCACTCTATGCACTTCAGCACAGGGGGCAGGAAAGCGCGGGAATTACCACTTTTGACGGCACTAACCTGTACAAGTACAAAGAGCAGGGGCTCGTTGCCGAAGTTTTTGATGCAGATATTCTGTCCGGTTTAGAAGGTAATGTCGGTGTGGGCCATGTCCGCTATCCGACGACAGGTGCAAAGATACCTGAAAATATCCAGCCTTTCAACTTCACTTTTCAAAAGAAGCAGATTGCTGTTGTTCATAACGGAAATCTCACAAATACAGAGGCTCTCCGACGTGAATTTGAGAAAAGAGGTCAGATATTCTGCACAACTGCAGACACCGAAGTAATCGGCAACATAATAGTTGATGAGCTGAGGCATTCAGACAGCATGCAGGATGCAATTTTAGCCTGCATGAAGAAACTTGAGGGTTCATATTCTGTCTGCGTGATGGTTAACGACAAAATATATGCATTCCGCGATCCTCTCGGCATTCGCCCTTTATGTCTTGGAAAGCTTGGGGAAGGCTATATTTTATGCTCTGAATCAGTTGCTGTAGATGCATTAAACGGCGAATTTATACGGGATGTAGAGCCCGGCGAGATGATAGAGGTCTCAAAGGAGGGTGTGAAATGCACTCAGATCGCACGTGCATCGGGCTGCGGATTCTGCATATTCGAATATATTTATTTTGCAAGGCCTGACTCTGTTATTGACGGGAAACTGGTATATGATGTCAGAAGAAGAATCGGCCAGTCTCTTCATCTTGAGGCCCCTGTTGATGCCGATATCATCTCTCCTGTGCCTGATTCCGGAACCGCTCATGCGACCGGATACTCGGAGAGTTCCGGAATTCCTTTCCGTGAGGGGCTCATAAAGAACCGTTACATGGGCAGGACATTTATCATGCCGAATCAGAAGGCACGTGAAAATGCAGTCCGGATCAAACTAAATCCTGTTAAAAAGCACCTGAACGGAAAATCTGTTGTTCTGGTTGACGACAGCATTGTCCGGGGAACGACGTCAAGAAGAATTATTGATATCGTCAGGGATGCAGGTGCAAAAGAGGTCCATATCAGGGTTGGATCGCCGCCGATAAAGGCGCCGTGCTATCTTGGTGTTGATATGCCTACAAGAGAGGAGCTCATTGCAAGCAACAGGACCTGTGAGGAGGTCCGCGAGAAGATTGGCGCAACCTCGCTTCACCATGTTTCAATTGAATCTTTGATAAGGGCTACAGGACATTGTGCTGAAGATCTCTGCATAGGATGCTTAACAGGTGAGTATCCTTTAAAGATAGGCTCTGAGAGGGCATGTCCAAGACATATTGATTTTATTTCAGGCAGTTATCAGGTTGACCTTGAAAAATTTGAAAATAAGTAATATATTCCTCTGATATCTAAAAATCCCTTCAAATTTCTTTTTTTATAATGTTTTTAATTATGACTTGTAAGGCATTGTCTGTTATTACGGAATAATCCGGAATGCAAAGAATTCTATAAATGTTTTTATAAGGTCCGGCAGATAAAATAACATCCGGAGCAGATCCTTAAAATGAAGAAAGTGCGGTTTTTTAAATATACAATATCTATTTTTGCGGCACTTTTACTGTTGATTGGTCCGGCATCTGCTCTTGAATATTCTGTATCGGGATATTCTCTTCCTCTGACAGATGACTCTGATATTCGCTGGAATGCAAAAATATCGGATGAAAATGTGGTATGGGTTGAAAAAACCGGGACAGGGCAGGCGATTTATCTGTATAATCTTTCAGAAAATGAGAAAAAGATGATAATATTTTCGCGCTATTCCGGCTATAATCCTGTGCTTTCTGAAAATAAAGTAGTCTGGAGTGAAAAATCAGATTACAATATGCCTTCGCAGGTTATTTCATACAATATCCTGACAGGAAAATAT
>NZ_JBSREC010000056.1:0-18622 GCF_055145805.1 Methanomicrobium sp.
TTTCCGCATTATTTACAAGTCTGCCAAGCTTTTCTTCCTCAGCTTTCGGGTCTTTATCTCCATAGATGCGGTATCTTTCATCTTTATATCTCTCAAGAAGATCTTTTGAATCTGTAAGGTCTCTGAAAACACCCAGACTTTCAGCCTCTGCCTCTCCGAGGCCTTTTTTCGTTGTTTTTATATCCTTTAGAAGAGCCTCAACAGCCTTTGACAAGTTCTCTTTTTCAGAATGGTTTTTGGAGAATTCCTCCTTTCGTCCGGTTAAACTTTTAAGAATTAAAGATATCTCTTCAGGTTTTGTCCCGGAGTCTGCCGTTTCGCCAAAATTATTCAGGATATTTTTAAGTGAATCAAGGTGTCTGATGAGGGTTTTATTCTCCTGTGAAATCTCTGATTTGATTCCTGATTCATCTTTTGTCAGGGATTTTAAATTGTTTTCAGCGGAATTAAATAATTTTTCAGTATTATGCAGATCCTCTTTTTCAGAAGAGAGATGATTTTGTGCCTCTTTTAGATTTGATTTCTCCTCTTCCGCAATTTTTAACAGGTCTTTTAGGTTTTGAAGTTCTGTCTCAAGCTCTGTCTCTGTATCTTTAAAGAAAGCAGGCTGTATGCATTCATCATGGCTTAATCCTGCTTTTTTAAGTTCTGATGCCATCTCAGAATCAGCAGAAATAAGTTCTTTATCAATCTCTGCTGCTCTTTTTTTGTTTCTGTCACATCTGTCCTTAAGTTTCGCAAGTTCTGTTTTTTCCCTTGTAAGTGAATCTTTCAGGGAGTTGATTTTTTGGCGCTGTTTTGTTATTTCCACACTGTTTTCGTCGGTTTCCTGTATTATTCCGGCAGAATACGGGTGTGTGAGTGAACCGCAGAGAGGGCATGGTTCTCCTTTAATAAGCTCCTCTCTCTGTTTTTCAAGGCTTTTAATCCTTATAAGAAGCATTTTTTTCTCTTCAAGTTCGACAGTGAGCCTCTCTTCTGTCTCAATCTCTTTTGAAAGGTTTTCAATAAGAACAGCTGTCCTGTCAGCCTCTGAAATTATCTGAATATTTTCCTGCAAAACTGTATTTTTATCACTTAGACACTGCTTTTTTCTCTCTGAAATTCGGCAGAGCCTCTGAATTATCAGAATATTTGCCTGCAGGATCTCTGTGCTGTTTCGGAGTTCCTCAAATGTTCTTTTATTGAGAATCTCTGAAAGTTTCAAAGATATATCCCTGCATTTTATCTCTGCCCTTTTGCAGTCTTCTGTTTTTGCTTCAAATGCTTTTTTTTGCTCTTCAAGTAAGAATCCTGCCTGTTCTTTTTCAGAGAGAATTTTATCCAGGCAGACTTCCTTATTCTTTATAGATTCCCTGATATCAGAAAATATTGAGGCCTTTTCTTCTGCAACACCCAGAATTTCTGAGAGCTCAATGTCTTTTTGATGGTTTTTCAGGTATTCTGTACGGGATTTTAACTGTTCTTCTGTAATCCGGAGGGAATTATTAAGATCTGAAATATTTTCTTCATATTGTTTTTTCCTGTCAAGAAGAGCTTCGTAGCGTCTTTTATATTCCAGATGGTTTCTGGTTTCTGAATCAATTTTTAGATCAAGTTCAAAAACACTTTTAATTGTCTCTCTTTCCAGAGAGAGTATTTTTTTCAGTTCTGAGAGTTTCTCCTCTGCATGAGTGCTTTTATCACAAAGATCTGTTATTGTCAGTCTGAGTTTTTCAATCTCTTTTTTTGCTGATTCATATTCTGTTCTGCTCTTTTCGGCAAGTTCATTGATATTTATGAAATCTGTGTATACACCTTCAAGTCCGGATGCCCTTTGTGCCTTTTCAAGTCTTAAAAAAACATCTGCGAATCTTTTTTCGTCAGCAAAAACCTCTTTTTTTTCCTCTTCAAGTTTAAGGATCTGATTATTCAGCTCCTTTATTCTGCCCAGCCATAAGAGCGAGGTTTCATACTCTCTGATCTTCTCTGTTAGTTCATCAGAGCTCTTTTTTTTATTCTCTCTCTTTGCTTTCAGACTCTCCAGTTCATCCTCTGAGAGCAGGGCAATGCCCTCAATTCCGGCGCAGAGGCTGTCGAGAATGTTTCTCTCTTCCTTTGTCTTTTCAAATACCTTTGCTGAAATTCTGCTGTAGATTTCTGTTCCGGTGATCTGTTCGAGAATAGGTGCCCTCTCTGTCGGTTTTGCCTCCAGAAACGCTGCAAAACCCCCCTGTGCAAGCATTATTGAGCGGGTAAACTGCTCAAAGTCCATGCCTGTCGCCTCTTCGACACGATGCAGAACCAGCGTCCTTGCTGATTCCAGAATATCACCGGTTGATGCATCTGCTATCTCGTGTTTTGGCAGCTGGAGGTTTCCGTCAGGTTTAAGGTACGATCTCTTCTGACTCCAGTGACATAAAAAGCGTCCCTTTGAGGACTCAAACTCTACTTCCGAGAAACATTCGCCGGTTTTTCGCGACATTATCTCGCATGATCCCTGCGAGATCTTCCCAAGCCTTGGAGTCTGGCCGTATAATGCAAGGCAGATTGCGTCCATTATTGTTGTCTTTCCGGAACCTGTGGGACCTGTTATTGCAAATATACCATCGCTTTGGTATACGGGGTTTGTAAAATCAATCTTACATTCCCCGTAGACTGAATTTAAGTTTGAAAAACGTAATTTGAGTATTTTCACAATAATCCCTCTTTATTCAGCAGAAGAGTCTTCCTCCAGGAGAAGTGTCACAGCTTCCCTGAAAGTCTCATTTAACTCTTCTCTCTGTTCATCATCAACACCTGCGGAGTTTAAACACCGCTCAAAAACGTCATATTCTGTTAAATCTGAGAGTGATTCACCCTCCTCCATATTTCTTAAAATTCCTGCGGCAAGACTCTCGTTTTTAATTCTTAAAATTTCAACACAGGAGTTCTTTGCAAAATCCATTATTATTTCAGAGAGATCCCCGTGGGCATTTGTTCCGTTATATACAATTTCGGCCCAGACCTGTTCGTTTACGAATTTCAGCCCGAAAATCCTGTCTCTGATCTCATCAATATCTCCTGATATTGTTTCAAGCCGCCTGAATGCAGGCACTAAAATCTCTTTTATCTCTGTTTTTTCATCTTTGATATTAACAGAGATTACCATCTTCTTCTGATCCGCCTCTTTGAATCCTGTCGGCAGGGGAGAGCCTGAATATCTTATGTTTTCTCTTCCCGCAATCTTCTGCGGGACATGCAGATGCCCGAGGGCGACGTAGTCAATTGTGTCCGGGAATATGTCAAATCCCACCTTTTCAAGGTTTCCGACATATATCTCGCGAACACCGTCACCTGTTATTGTCATCCCGCCGGCAACAAACAGATGGCCTGTTACAATAACAGGGAGTCGTTTCTGTGTGTGTTCATCCCGTAATCTCTCTGCGGATGCGCAGACTCCTCCGTAATGCTCTTTTATTCCCTGAAGCATTTTTAAGGACTTATCATTGACATTCTCCCCGTCTGAGATTTTTCTTAGATCTTTTTCACGAAGGTAAGGGACTGCACATACGATTGCGCCGGGGCTGTTGTCCGCATCTTTGAGAACAATTACTTCATCTTCAAAATTATCTGCGGCATTTCCGATGACGTGGACATTGAGCCTTTTTAAAAGCTCCTTTGGTGCATTTAAAAGTGAAGGGGAATCATGATTTCCGGCTGTAATTATAACATTTGAGCAGCACGATGTGGATACTCTGTATAAAAAATCGTAATACTGCTCCTGGGCTCTGTTTGAAGGCGAAATTGTGTCAAAAATATCGCCCGATATGATGATTGCATCTGCGCACTCATCCTCTGTTATTTTGAGGAGCCAGTCTAAAAATCCGGCTGACTCATCGTATCTGCTCCTGCCGTAGAGCTTTTTTCCAAGATGCCAGTCTGATGTGTGAATTATTTTCATCTTTTATTCCCCCTGAAATTACAGGTTTCAGATGGATATTTTTAGAGAAAGAAACGCCGTTTTCCTTATGTTTTTAAAACTGATTATATTCTTCTTTATTTCTCTAATTTGTATATTGTATTATAATTAATCCGTGCGGTATGAAAGAGGTTCTCAAAACAAATTCACAACATATAATAACTCCCCAAGACAATTTATTTAGGCAACAATAGGGCCCGTAGCATAGTCGGTGGTGCACCCGGCTGATAACCGGGAGGTCGTGCGTTCGAGTCGCACCGGGCCCATTCGTTTTTTTAGGATTATTTTATTTCAGAAGTTTGACATTCCTGAGATTTCATCTTTTAGTAAATATTAATTCGTAATTTTTAGTTAAGGATTCTTTTAATTATTATTGTGATATCAGGCATTGTCAGATAATATTTGCGTGTTTCGTGGCGGAATTATTGATATATTTATACTCTGAATATATTATCACAGATGAAATTCTCCAAAGCCTTAACTGAGAATAATTGTCCTGAAGAGAGGACACAGGAATATGAGGCGGAGCCAGGTCTGTTTGAGGAGCTTTTAGGCTATCTTCAGGCAATATCCAGTCCGATAAGGCTTGAGATTGTTCTCTTTATAGAAAAACGTCCGAGATCTGTCAGGGAGATTGCAAGGCACACAAATTCAAACTATGACAATACAAAAAAACACATAGAAAAACTGATGAAGACAGGAATAATCAAAAAAGAGGCAGGTATTGGAGATGAGACCTCAAAAGGTTCTCTTCCCGTCTGGAAATATTCGGTTATTCCCGGGGGCATGGAATCAGTTATAAGAAATTTAAATTCATTTTCAAATTTAAATCTTCAGATTATTAGTGAAAAGGCTGATGAGGTCATCAGCATGTTTGATAAAAAGATCCCGGTAAAAGATATACAATATCCTTATGTCATTGTTCTCGGCGGCGATGATGACGGGAAGAGATTTTATCTGAAATCAGACGGGACAAAAATAGGAAGAGCATCTGACTCATTTGAATCAGAAAACGATCCCTGCAATATCGCGCTTTGCCGGACTTATCTTTCTGTTACCAGGATCACCGGTTCCCATGGAGTATTTATTAAAAAGGACGGGGGCTGTTATTTCTCTGATTCAGGCAGCACCAATGGTTCTTTTATCAATCACAGGGCTGTTTTATGTGGAGAGGATGTATTGCTCTCAGACGGCGATATGATTGATCTGGGAAAAGGCGTAACAAGAGCGAGGCTGATTTTTCATAATGCCGGGAAAACATTTTCTGACTGATACAGGGGTAGAAATTTGAGAGAGAGAATATTAACCGGATTATTAATTGCTTTTTTGCTTATCACCCCTGTCTTTGCAGATGAGAACAAAAATATAATTTTTATTGAAAAAAATTCTCCGTTTGGCTACAACAACTCTTTTCTGATTACAGATAATCAAAACGGCATGGTTGTACTGGACTCTCCTGTGCTGTCTTCTATTAATGATAATTCCTCTGCAACAGGAGGCAGTTATCGGGTCTATTTTAATAGTCCGGATTACAATATTAACGGCCCGGAGTCATATTCACTAAATCAGGCGTCGCAGGGTGTATGGTATTCCGGCGAGAGCAAGGCCTTCTTTTTTATATTGATAATTTCACTTGTGATATCGGCAATTCTCTCGATTGTAAAAAGCAAAAAGAATCAGAATTCAACAGTGCATCTTGATCCCCTTGAAAAGGTTCTGCTGGCAGGAGGACATCTCTCGATCTCTGTTCTTCTCTGTTTTATCACAACAGGAATGATCGACAGTTCCTATTATCTGTTTGATTTATCAGAGGACGGTCTTTTCATATGTCTGGGTCTAATTTTCACTCTGATATACATTGCATCGTCATCTTTCCTTCTTTTTGTGCTCACTCCGATCTCCAAAAACACAGGATACAACTATCATTTTCATGCAGGCATTGCATCTCTTGCCGGCGTATTTTATACAGCCTGTCTGCTTCAAAGCAACCCTGTTCTTTCCAGGATGAATCTTCTCTATATTCCTGTTCTTTTGATTCTTTCCCTGTCTCTTCTTGTAATCGTATATTTAAGGAGATCTTCTGATCAAACCGGGTATTTGGGTGCCGGGGAAAGAACCTATGTTCCCGGCGGCAGGGAAAATAATCTTGGGATAACCGTATTCCCACCTGAGCTGCTCCAGAACTATGCAGATGTATCTCTTGCAGGTATGGGGGGTGTTGCAATGGTATTTCGGGCAAGGAGAATTCGGGATAAAAAAAATATTGCAATCAAGGTTCCGATAAACAGGGATGAGATCACAGGGAAATCATTTATTCGTGAGATAGGGGTCTGGAAGAAGCTTTCTCATAAAAATATTGTGAAGATATATCTCGCAAATATTCTGCCTGTGCCATACATTGAGATGGAGTACATAGACAGGAGTTTAGGTGACTTAAACTATCCTCTGCCCCGAAAAGAGGCACTCGAAATCATGTCGGGAATCGCAGAAGGTCTGTCCTATGCACATAAAATGGGAATTGTTCATCATGATATAAAACCGAAAAATATTCTCATTGATTCTGACGGAATACCTAAACTTACTGACTGGGGTCTTTGCAGAACGGCAGCTGAAAACTTTGAATCCTCAAACATAGGATTTTCGCTCATCTACGCCGCTCCGGAGCAGATATTTCCGTCCAGGTATGGAATGCCCGGTGAAAGAACTGACATTTATCAGACCGGGCTTATATTTTATGAGATTCTTACCGGACAAAAACCGGTTTTGGGGGATATTATAGAAGAGTTCTCAAAAGAGAACAAAAAAAGCGAAATAACTCCGGTTTCCGTTCTGCGAAATGACGAGTCGTTTTCTGATTTAGACAAAATTATAATGCACTGTCTTGAAAAAGAGCCCGGTTTAAGGTATGTCCGGATGCAGGATCTTCTTAGTGATATAAAAAAGTTAAAGGATAAAGCAGATCAGAATTCCCTGTGAAAATTATTTTTAGATTTTTTATTAAAACTGCTGCAAAAAAAAAGATATGACTTTTTTAATAATTTTTATTATCTTCTCTCATATTTTCTGTACATGTAAAATACTCCGCCTGCAACAAGCAGAAGCATTATCACTCCGAATATTCCTATAAGAGAGCTCTCCTTTACAACAATCCTGATGCTGTCTGAGACCTCCTCCTGATCGGATATCACTTTGACAGTTATTTTGTACTCGGATGCCGCGATGTTTGATGGCGGGACTACCTTTAATGTGACAGTCTCACGCTGTCCCGGTGCAATTCCCGAGATAGTCTCAGGTGCTGTTGTAACCTTCCATCCCTCAGGGGTTGAGACCTCGACCTGAACATTAGTCAGTGCAATGCCGTTTCCATTGTTTAAAATCTTTACAGGAATTTCGATTGTATCTCCCTTTGTTAACTCATAGAGGTACTTGTCAGAGAATACCTGAAGATCACTGCTTCCCTTTATAGTCGCCTTAACCTCTTCTGAATACTGTGAGCCGTCAGATGAGGATATCAGGGAATCAAAAGTGTAGTCGCCTTTTGTAACCGAATATGGGGGAATTACCTCCAGGTAGACTGTTTTATCCTCTCCTGCCCGGATAAATACCTCAGAGAGTTCACTCTTTGAATCGGCCGTCTCTTTGTATCTCCCGTACCACCCTTCTGGCATGTTTTCTGATGCGAGAACAAATATGTCGTCACTCTTTCCGACATTTGAAATTTTCATTTCGAATAGGGGTTTTTGGCCGATAGGTGCTGTTACAACAGGTGTTTTCACATCAATATCAAGTCCGTAGTTCTTTCTCTCAAGCATCAGAGTGCCTGCATCCTCGGTGTATCCGCTCTGAATTTTGACATCATCCTTCTCACGGCTTAAATATCCGTCTTTTTCTATGAGAAGTCTGTATGTCCCCTGATCAAGTTCTGTTCTGACCTGTCCGTCTGCGGTTGAGAATACAGTTGCATCAGGGACGGTGTTTTTATCCATGAAAGCAGAGACCTTTGCACCTTTTATATTTTCACCCTGTTCGTTGACTATCTCAAGTTTTAGCACACCATCCTCTCCGGCATGGGTCTTTTCAACGATAAGATAGAGCCACAGCTTTGCGTCATCGATTGACACTCTGAACTGGTACGTATCAACGGGTGT
The DNA here is from genome assembly GCF_055145805.1 of Methanomicrobium sp. Classification (NCBI taxonomy): domain Archaea; kingdom Methanobacteriati; phylum Methanobacteriota; class Methanomicrobia; order Methanomicrobiales; family Methanomicrobiaceae; genus Methanomicrobium; species Methanomicrobium sp. Next base: position 8,089 of record NZ_JBSREC010000056.1, read on the forward strand.
GTCTCCCGCCGTCTTGACTTCAAGCTGGATTGTCTCGGATTCTCCTTTGGGAAGCGCTATTCGGTCAATTTCTGTTTCGCCTGTCAAAAATTTAAATTCCCAGTCATCCTCGCCTTTGAAGGTGTCAAAACGCATTTTTTTTGCATATTCAGTTCCTGCCATATTTTTCACTGTGAGATCAAATTTGACAGTCTCTCCGGCATCGATTATCTTTCCCGGGTACTTGCAGGATATCTGGAAGTTGCCTGACCCGGTTTCAGCCATGGCAGGTACTGCAACTGATGATAGTAAAAGCAGTATCAGCACAACATAGATTAAAAATCCAGGTGTTCCCGAACTTTTTTTAAAAAAAGAGATTTTTTTCATATTATTTCCTCATCTTATATCCATTCTCATAAAGCGTACGTATGCAAGTCCGAAGAAGACAGCCGGGAATGCTAAAAGTGCGATGAAATTTTTCATAAGTTCTCCCAGGATATCAAAGATGTCAGCTTTTTCAGGTTCGGTGTTTTTGTCTTCGACTGCAAAACTGCTGTAATAATTCATATTTTTATACATCTGCGGATATGCGATATATGTTGAAATATGCTGGAAGTTGTTTGTCGGAGACAGGAGATTAAAAAAGTCCGAAATCATCTGGCGTTTCTGCCAGTATTTTTGAAGTTCCTCTTCGTAATTTCTCCACTCTTCGGTGTCGTAAGGGTTGTAACTATCCTCAGCTGCCTTTTCACCTGAGTCACTTACTGTGACTGTTACCTGTGAAGAGGAATATGAAGATGCCATTCTCATAACATGCAAATCAGTTGGCGGTTCCGGTGATTCTCCTGCAAAAACATCCATAACAGGTCCGGATATAAGCATCGGAAAGAGTCCTGTTAAAACAATGAATACAATAAGGGTGTAAATAAGAGAGTTTCCGCTTGTTTTTGCAACCGTTGACATGAAAAGAGATATTGCAAAATATGAAAATACCATCAGAAATGCGGAAATTCCGAATAACAGGATGCAGGGTATTTCATCAATGCTCGGAATTATGCTGAATATCAAAAGAAGTGCCATTGATATGACAAATGTTATCAGAAGTGCAAGAATCAATGCAAGAATCCCGCCGACTGCTTTTCCGTTTATGATCTCATCGCGGAATATCGGGTGGGACAGGAGAATTTTAAGCGATTTGCTCTCTTTTTCGCGTGTGATAAGATCAAAGCCCATGGCGAGTCCTAAAATTGCCCCAAGGGATGATATTACCGTGGCAACATTGATGAATATTATCATAACAGAGGGCTTTTCCAGGAAATAAGAGCTCATGGACAGTTTTTCTTCTGCTATTACCTGATTGTCCGCATAGTTCTTTATCTGGTCGTTGTAATTAATTGCACCGCCCGACATTCCGATTATTGTTGTTATAAGTATGATTGCAAAGATTACCAGAAATTTTCTGCTCATCATATGGTCATGAAACTCTTTTTTGGAGATTACAAAAAGTCCCTTTGATTTCATGCCGTCTCCTCTTCGTTATAGTAGGTAAGTATTGCATCCTCAAGTGTTGTTGAATCAAGGGAGAGGTTTTTTGGGAGAATACTGTTTTTGAAAAGTGTCTCTGCAATATTTTCTCTGATATCGGTTTTTGCAATTATTGCGGCATTTTTATTGTCGTTTTTATACTCCGCCGAAATAATGTCAGGGTGGTTAAATTCAGGCATTGAAGTCTTCGTTTCAACGTTAATTCTGATATCATGGAGATTTCTGCTGTCTAAGTCTGAAGAAAATTCCTCCCACGTTCCTTCTCTTATCAGCTTTCCTTTCTGGAGTATGCCTATCTTTGTTGAGACCTTGCTTATCTCCGAGAGAATATGGGATGAGACAAGGACTGTTCTGTCTTCTTTTGCAATATTCTGTATAATCCTGCGGTAGTCGGATACCCCCTGCGGGTCAAGGTTTGCTGTCGGTTCATCAAGAATTATTACAGACGGACTGTTCAGCTGTGCTTTTGCGATTCCAAGTCTCTGACGCATTCCCTTTGAATATCCTCCTACAGTCTTTTCAACACCGTATAGTCCTGTCTGTTTTAGCAGTTCGTCAGTTTTTTCTTCAAGCTCCTTTTCCGGAATATCATACAGTCTGCCAAAAAACGTAAGATTCTCCCGTGCATTCAGGTTTGTATAAAATCCGACGTCTTCAGGCATGTACCCTATTTTTTGCTTAACTTTAATCGGATTTCGTGAAACTTCCATTCCGTCTATTAAGCATTCTCCTGATGTCGGCTGGATTAAGCCTGTAAGCATCAGTATTGCAGTGCTTTTTCCTGCACCGTTAGGGCCTAAAAGTCCGTAGATTTCACCCCCGTCTATATTAAGGCAGAGATTATCAACTGCTGCTATGCCGTTGTATTCCTTTACCAGATTTTTTGTCTCTATCATTATTCTCCACATCTTGTTTTTGATAAAAAATGTATCTGAAAACTTTTTGGATCAGATAATAGTGTCTGTATCCAGGTACTGATACTTCCAAAAAAAGTATATTATCTGAATAAATCGTTTGGGGCCTGGTTTTAATTCCTAATCCTTAACAGAGTGAATTTATACTTTTTTTAGAATTCAGTACCTGGCTATATGTTATATGAAAGTGGCATATAAATGAGATAATTAAAATAATTCCATGTGTTTAACCGGATGGTTAAATCCTGAAATCTAAAAATAAGAAAAAAGAAAACAAAAGGAAAACTAAAAAAGTGATTAATTATTTCTGTGTTACTGGTCCTGAATAAAGGCGATTGTTTTCCCTAGTGCTGATACGAGTTCATCCTCACCTTTGAGATACTGGTGAAATGCCTTATAGATCATAAATATTATCTCTGTTCCGTAAAGGTCAAGTGCCTCTTCGGCAGGGATTTCGCGTGAGTATGAGTCTGTTAAAACCTCTGATGTTGAATACATGAATTCAAAGAATTTTCCCTCTTCGGATATGATGCAGAACTGGCTGTCTACCTTCTTTGTCATGTCGTCAGGGCGGTATGGCATAGGTTCTGTCTTTGCCAGAACAAACATCTTCTTATCGCTGAAAACTTTATCAAACATCTCGCCGTGGATGTCGGATTTGGCCCCGAGGAGCATGTTTACACCGACTGTCTGAACAAGGGGTGCTGCTTTTTCTCCCATTCTTTTAAGGAGTTCTGCCCTGCTCTGGAGAATTTCGGCTGAAAGCGCCTCTTTTTTCTCCTTATCCTCTTCAATCTGTTTTAATATTTTTTCAAAGCCCTGTTCTATTATATCCATTGGATAGTTGTTTGCACTTAATGTATAAAAAAAAGGAGAGGTTGAATTTTCATATAAGGATGTAAAATTTCATAACGCCCTCTCCGGCGTTGTAAACTTTTTACGGGTTATTTTTCATTCTCTCTTTTTTTGTAAACAGAGTATCCGAAGAGAAATATTGCGCCTAAAAGCACTGCAATTGCAATCGGATTTGTTATAATGTCGGTCAGAATACTTCCTCTTTTTGCTATTACAACAAGTTTCATCTGATCTGAGAGAATAAGTCTGTCAGATTCATCGCGGTATTTTAATTCAGTGTTAATTCCATACGGGATTATCAGTGCATCTGTATCCATGGAAATTTTAAAGAAACCGGTTTTTGTCTCTCCGGGTTTCATATCGCCCAGAATTGCAGTGTCTGTCCCGGCACTTATAGGGCTGTCAGGAATAATTCTTGCCTTTGCGTTAAATGCTGTCTCATCGCCGTAATTTTCAAACACAACTGCCAGATTTTCAGACTCCCCCGGATTCATTATGATATCTTCGGATACAATCCTGATTTTTGCACCTCCGGAGATATTCAGACCAAAATTTTCAGAGACGGATTTTTTTAACTTTCCATAACTGTCTGTGTATGATATGATGAGTGATTCCGGATAAACCCCTGCTCCGGCGGCATCCTCAACATCGGCGCTGAATACGATCTCTTTTGTATCACCGGGCAAAAAGTCGCCTAAGAATACACTTCCGTCAACAGAGCGTATAAGCTCTGATGTGGCAGAAATTTCTGCTGCAGCGTTGTAACCTGTCTCATATCCTGTGTTTTTGAGAACAACTGTTATATCCCCTTTCTGTCCGGGACTCAGGTCTCTGGTAAAAACCGAGATTATCTTCGGCTTTACAACTCCTTTGACCTCTATCGGGATTTGAATTTCTTCTGTCTTATCCCTGTATATGTAGCTCCATCTTCCGGGCTCAATCAGAGTATTTGCAAAGACATAGCTGTAGTCTGCAGACAAAATCAGATTGTATATCCCTTTTGGAGCGTTTTCATCCACATATACGTAAAATGAGCCTGTCTTTGTCTCTCCTGCCAAAATGTCGCCTGCCATAAACGGTTCGGTCTTTATTTTAACAGGTGCATCTCCCGGTTTCAGATTAACCATTGTCCCAAGGGCTGTTGTCGGATTTATGCTGTATGATGCATACTGCAGACCCCTGAGTCCCTCATTGTCAACACCGTGATTTTCCAGAACAATCCCCAAAACCACATCAGTGCCCGGATAAACTTCGGAATCGCCTGCGATTGTTGCAGATACTGAGGGTTTACTCTCAAGAAACTGCTCACCCGCAGCATAAGCATGCCCTAAACACAACGATGTGAGGATGAATATGAGAAATAACGCATCAAAAAGTTTTGATTTTTTATATCGCATAGGTTAAATCTCCTTTAAAAGAGGTGTCTCCTATTTCCCCTGGGATTTCTTTCTGTACAGGATATATCCCGCCGCTGCAATTAATATGATGAAAACGGCTGTAAGTATTGTTCCTGTGTTTCCTTTGTCCTGGACATCGATTATCACCTTTATTGTGTCGGAGACGTAGTTGTTGTTTTCGATGTCATTGTATCTGATCTCGGAGTCAAGTGAGTACTGCTTTATTGTCGCACCTGAATCAATCTTAATTTTATAGACTGCATCCTTTGTCTCTCCGGGTTTCATATCGCCGAGATATACATTTGTATCACTGCTTGAGAAAGGGTCAACGACACTTATTCTGCCCTGTGCCTGATATGCTGTTGCACCGCCTGTGTTTTTGTATGTTACATATATCAGGTTTTCACCGGCATATCCTGTTGCAGGACCTCCTGAGACTTCAAACTGTATCTTTCCGGAGAATCCTACGCCGATTGTTACAGGCTCTGTCTGCTGTGAGATTCCTTCATAATCCTTGTAGACTCCGTAGACCTCTACAGGATAGGTCTGTTTCGGGTCGGCATTGTTTGATATTGCGACTTTAAATCCCGGGTTTATGGTCTCACCGGGATTTAAGTCTCCTGCGTATATGCTGTTTTCAACCGGTTTCACAGGGCTGTTTCCTGCCGGGTTTATGAATACCGCAAGTGACTTTGCCGTGTCAGTCCCTGTGTTTTTGATATTCATGGTGATATAGCCCTCTCCTCCGGCACTTAAAGTATCGGATTGTACATCTGTTATCTCAAAGACTACTGATGGTTTGATTATAATATTTACCGGAATTTCCATCGTCTCTTTTTTGAATGTGTATGTGATTGCATCAGTTCCGACCTGCTGGGAGTTTTCCATGTATTCATACTCAATAAGAGCAGTCATTTTGTAATTTCCGGACTTTGCATTCTCAGGAATATATATGTCAAATGATACTGTCTTCATATATCCTGAAGGCAGATCCCCGAAGACCTGCGGGTCTGATTTTACAACAACAGGTGATTCTCCTGACTTAAGTGCAACGACGCCGGCCTTGGCAGTATTCGGGAGGTAATCAGGAGTCATATACTTGTTCTGCACAAGTTTCATGTCAATTAAGCCCTTGTTCTGGACAAGAAGTGTGAGGGTTGTATCCTGTCCTGTTGAGATCTCGTTTGTTCCGTACACGGAAATTGTGATGTCAGGCCCGTCAGTGTATAATTTATCTCCTGCAGAGACCGGCTGTGCAGAAATAAAAAAAATCAGGATTAAGGCCGTTAAATAAAGAGATGACTTGGTTTTCATATTTTTTCTTCTCCATTTTCAGTTTTTTGTATTGCAGCGTATTATTTGGCACCGGATGTGTTCCGTCAGATTACACAGATAATTTCTGCCTCAGTCAATAATATCTATATTTACCCGATATAATTAAAAATGTGGTTTAAGGATTTTCATCATCTTTTTATATTGCCTGTTTTCTCGGATATTTCATCCTTATATACAAAAAGAATCAAAACACATCATATCCAAAAGATCATGCCTGTATCCGCGGTCTGAAATTTTAGAGAATGGAGATGTTTTCATTAGTTTTAGCATGAGTTCCCTGTACGGCGCAATATCCCGCCTGATAAATAAAAATCCGCGTCTTGTTCTCGGAATAATGACAGCCCTTATGATAGCAGGAATTTTTACTCTCTCAGGTCTCTCTTTTCAGTCAACATCTGATCAGTATCTCAACAAGGAGACGCCGGACGGAATACGATATGATCAGTACAACTCACAGTTTGTATCCGATACTTTTATTCTTTTGATTCAGACCTCTGATACAACCGATTATGAACTGATGCAGGACCTTTTAGTCCTTGAAGAGGAGATAAAAAGGCTTGATTATGTCTATGAAACAGTCTCGATAGCTGATGTGTTAAAAGAGTACAACGGAGGCGTACTCCCTGAAAATAAGGTTGATTCAGATTATATTGTCTCAAAAATCCCTGAATCTGCAAAAACACAGCTGATTCCCGACAGCCAGACCTCGCTTTTGTATGTTAAAATCGGTCAGGGAATCTCAACCGACACATCTGTTTTAATTCTCCCGAAACTCGAAATTCTGGCAGACGAGGCAGACCTTCCCCCCGGTGTTTCAATAGAGATTACCGGAAACACGCCGTACAACGATGAACTCCAGAAGGATATGGTTGTATCAGGAGTTGTTCTGGTCGGAGGATCATTCATTCTGATGACATTTGTCCTCTTTTTCCTCTTCTCCAATATGCGATTCTGGTATCTCCCGCTTATACTTTTAACATTCGGGCTTATGTACACGTTTGCTGCAATGAGTATTTTGGGCGTTAAGATAAACAACGGTGCAATAGCTTCTTTCCCGATTCTTCTGGGTCTGGGAATAGATTATGCCGTTCAGTTTCATGCCCGGTTTGATGAGGAGATACGGCTTGGGAAATCTGTAACAGACTCATCAGATGCGACCCTGAGGAATACCGGGCCGGCTGTTCTGCTTGCAATGCTTGCGACAACGATGGGATTTATTGCAATGTTTATATCTCCTGTTCCAATGATTGAGACGTTTGCGGTTGTATCCATAATTGGTGTTGTCTGCTGTTATCTGACATCTCTTATCGGCTTTCCTGCTTTTGCAGCGGTTTTAAACTATACGCCAAAGGAAAATGCACAGTCTAAGGCTGTAATTTTAATGAACAGGTACAGCAATTTCCTGGAAAAGGTTGTTGAGAGGGTTTCAAAACTTGCTGTTCCAATCATAATTGTGGCGGTTGTAATCGCATATGCAGGAATTTATTCCGATCCTTCGATTCCGATTGATACCGATACCAAATCTATGGCGCCTCCCGGTCTTCCGGCACAGCTGACACTTGACAAGGTTCAGGATGTTGCAGGCTCGGTTACTCCGTTTCCTCTGTATGTAAGGGGTGATTCTCTCAGGAAACTGGATGCGGTTTTATGGACTGACTCGTTTGGCAGTTATACGGTTGATAATCATGAGGAGATACTCGGCGTTTCGAGTATTGCAACGCTGGTAAGGCAGTATAACAACGGTGAGATGCCTTCAGATCAGGCAACACTGGATGCTGTGATGCAGAAGATTCCTGCCGATGATATGAATGAATATTTAGAAGGCGATTCAGAGGCGGTAATCTCCTATACAACAACGATTCTTACAATAAACCAGCAGAATGAACTTAAAAAAGAGGTTACAAAAGACGCATCGTGGTCTGAGATTCCGCCTCATATCTCGGTATATCCGACAGGTGATTTTGATCTCTACACAAATTTGATGGATCAGATTTCAGAGAGCAAGGATAAGATGACAATGCTTGGTTTCATCCTGATATTTTTGTTTCTGGCCTTTGCATACAGAAGAAAAGAGGCTCTGACACCGATAATTCCGATTATATGTGTGGTAGGGTGGAATGCAGTTGCAATGATTGCAATCGGTCTTCATTACAATCCGATAAGTGCATGTCTCGGGTCAATGACAATCGGTGTGGCATCAGAGTATACTATTCTCATAATGGAGCGGTATTCCGAGGAGAAGGAGATATCTGAGAATAATATTGATGCTATAAAAAAGTCTGTCCAGAAGATTGGATCGGCCGTAACTGTTTCAGGTCTTGTAACTGCAAGCGGCTTTTCCGCACTGATGCTTTCTGTATTCCCGATTGTCTCAAGCTTCGGCCTTTCAACTGTTATCGCCGTATTATTTTCACTCATCGGTGCAATTGTTATAATGCCTGCCGTTCTCACAATCATGGCATCGGCAGAGAAGTTCTCGATTTTTGGAAGAAAAGCGGCCTGAAAAAATATTTTTTCAGCTGAAAATTACTTCATCTTCAGAAATGATCTTATTTTTATTACGGTCTTTTATTACAATCCGCCATGTGCCTTTTGCAAAAGGCTTCGGGTATGACCATGTGGGACCGGGTGCACCCGGCCATGTGCTGTCATCTCCTATTCTTGCGTACTGGTTTGTTATGTAGTACTGGCCGTTAATATCAGAAGATAAGGTATAATAATAAAAAACGGCCCCCTGTCCTATTTTTTGTCCTTTCATTGATAGAGACTGAACTGCCTCATGTGAATTTCCTTTCGGGTCATACAGCAGGAAATTTATATTTTCTGTTTCTAAATATGCCCCTTTTTCATAAATCCCGCCAGGCTCATTTTCTGAAGTAAATGTAATCTTTACAGAGTCTGCATTCCAGACGTTATGTGCAAAAAGTGCAGGTATAATTTCTGCCTCAACAACTGCGTAATTAATTGTGTAATCAACCGGGTTGGTGTTTCCTGCAGAATATATAAATATATAGGCCAGAATTACGGAAAATAACAGAATCATTGTCAGCATAAGGATTGTGGCAACATTTTCTGATAACCCCCCGATTGACATTATACTCAGTTACTCTGTGATAAAAGATAAGATTTATGGGAAAAACAGCGTTTTGAAGGCTAAAAAACTACCTTATGCTCAATAAATTTGCCGGTAAATAATATGCTCATCTCATTTCAAATAAAAAAGGATGTCGGGGATATATTTTTCAGCTCATTATTACTTCTTCATCAGCAATGACTGCATTGAGCTGTTCATCTTTTATCACAACCCGCCATGTGCCTGTTTTAAAAGGAGTCACGTATACCCAGCCTGATCCCCAGTTTGTATCATCGCCGATTCTTGCGTACTGGTTTGTTATGTAATAATCATATTTTGCCTGGGGAGCATAAAAATAATAAAAAACAGCTCCCTGATTGATTTTCTGACCCTTCATGGTGATAGACTGCATTGCCTCATGGAAGTTTCCGTCAGGGTCACAGAGCATGAATTTTATGCCTTCTGTTCCGGTATATGCATTCTCTTCATATTTCAGATCAAGCTCGTTTCCGTATGCAAATGTAATTTTTATGGAGTTTGCATTCCAGACATTATGTGAGGAAAGTGCAGGTATGACCTCTGCCTCAACTATTGCATACTGGGGTGTGTAATCTGTTGGAATACTATCTCCTGCCACATTCATAACAAAAATGGATACACCTGCGGCTATAATCAGAAGAACTAATATTATCAGAATAGTTCCGGCACATTCTGATACCCCCTCATCAGACATTACATTCAATTTCTATTTGATTTAAGATATAATTATTGAAAAAATAGAGATTAATATAAAAAAAGAATATAATACATTTTGGTTTTTAGCTGATCTTCACTTCTTTATCCGCAATGATTGTTTTGGAGCTGTCATCCACTATTACAACCTGCCATGTGCCTGCTTTAAAGGGCTTTAAATATGGCAGCCCGCCCCATGTACTTTCATCGCCTATTCTTGCGTACTGGTTAGTTATTTGATACGGGTCGTTGATATTCTCTGATGTGGTATAAAAGTAAAATGTTGCTCCCGGTTCTATCATTTTATCTTTCATAGCCACAGATTGTATTGCCTCGTGTAAGCCGCCGTTCGGGTCAGTGAGAAGGAATCTAATCACTTCTGTTCCTGTATAGGCACCTTTGCTGGTATTCTGGTAACTTTTTTGTCCGGCGATGAATCCTACCTTTATGGAATCAGCTTCCCATGTATTAGCATCTGAAAGTGCAGGTACAGCCTCAGCTGTGACATATGCATATTTCGGGAGATTATCCTCCGATATGCTGTCATCTGCCACATTCATAATAAAAATGGATACACCTGCGGCTATAATCAAAAGAACTAATATTATCAAAATAATTCCGGTACATTCTGACACCCCCTCATCAGACATAATATTCAGTTTCTATTTGATTAAAGATATAATTATTGAAAAAAAGAACATAAA
>NZ_JBSREC010000057.1:0-45545 GCF_055145805.1 Methanomicrobium sp.
TGTGCTCTTCCGATCTGGCAAGACCGATGAGAGTCCCCATACTGCTGCCCATATCCTCCTGCATCTCAACCGAAAATGCAGGGCTTCCGGAGGCTGTTATAGTTATCCCTGCCGGTGGCGGTGAAAATGATAAAAGTGAATCTATGCTGTGTACGATACCTGTCTGTGATTCATCAGAAATTCCGGCCTCAAGAGGAATGGATACAAGTGTCATCGTCTTTGACGGAACAAGCAGACTTACATATTCTTCAGGTGCAGAATCCAAAATAGCACTTATATCAGCCTTGTTCTGCGGCAAAACCCCTCCGTTTTGCTGCTTTAAAAGATCAGGAAGACCTGTTACACCGGCAATATATCTCTCGTTTATTATGTCCTCTTCAAGAGTTTCGAGATATTTTATAACATCAGGTGTTGTTATATCCGCACCCTCAACAATGAGAATTATTGAATCCGATCCAAATTCATCTGCGTAGTGGACCATCAGGGACCCGACAGGTTTGTCAGTGTAAAGATAGGTCTCAGTCCCGGTCTTCATTGTCGTCAGCGTGGCGCCGTACATCGCCATTAACAGTACTGCGACTACTATCCCCGCAACAAGAAACGGCCTTTTATTAATGGAGCCCGCTATTAACTCAAATGGTGATCTCAGGATAATCAGGCCTCCGCCATGTATTCCGTATATTTATTATTCATATTTTTCAGGCCTTCAGAGAAGAATATTCCTTAAATATTTCATTTTTATCAGGAATAATTGTTTTTGTCAGATCGTGGAAAATATCATATTCCGGCATGTAATCGGCAATAATTCCTGCGGTGATTTCAGCCGCAATCTGACTTTCATCTTTTTTTGAAATTACAATCCCCATACTTTTTGCATAGCTGCACATCTTTTCATTATCAAAAATTACAAAACTGCCGCCGGACTGCAATTTTGGTTTATTTATCATCCCTGTTACATCCTTTAAGAGGTATTCGGAGATGCTGCCCTCATTTACAAATATAAGATGCAGAAATTCCGTAAAATGCATATAAACCCGCGGCGGGGTAAATCCTGCATCTTCCCAGATTCCTGCAGTCTCCGGACAATTATCCTCAGGAAATGAATAAACGCTACAGGAATTAATTACTCTCCTCATTTTCAAACTTCTCCAGACTAAAAACCCATGTTCAGATAAAAACTCCCGTGCAGTCTTCAAAATCTTATAGATCTTTTGAGGAATCAGATATTAAAAGATCTACAACTACAGGAGTTTCTATCCAATACCCAGGCAATCCGGGCTTTTAAAATAATGTTGTTCTGCTAAAAACCTATCAGATAATTACATCTCTGCTTCGCATTTTCTGCTGCTTAAATTATATAACACACAGATGCGTATTAATTATATTAAACTTAGGGAGTTGTAAATGGTTGAAAGCGTAATAAATACCCTTAAAAAACTGGGATTCACAGAATATGAGGCTAAAGCCTATATTTCACTCACGGGTTTCGGGATGGCAACAGCCCGTGAGATTCATGAACAGAGCGGCGTTCCCCAGGGAAGAATATACTCGGTTTTAAAGAGTCTTTCCGACCGAAATTTTATCGAAGTTCAGGAGGGAAACCCGTCATATTACTATGCCGAAAATCCGGGTGAAATACTTGGTAAACTAAAAACAGAGATGAATAATTCAATAAACGAGTCAATAAATTATCTCTCAAATCTTCATCTCAACTCAAAACCCCCTTCAATGATATGGGCGATTCACTCGGAATGGGGTATAAAAAACAGAATAAAAACCCTCATGCTAAGTGCAGATAAAGAGATTCTTATCTGGGTGCATGACTATTCCCTCTTCGGGTGGATAAGGCCGGAGTTAAAAAAGATAAAGAAAAAAATAAATGTTGAGATATATGCAAAAAACAAGGCTGATTTTACCGGAACAAATCTCAGGGTGACTGAATTCAGCGATATGATGAATTCTCTTGAAAGAGGAATTGCATCCATAGAGAATAAAAATATGCCAACTCCCGAGGGGAAACTGTTTATGATTATTGACGAATCAACAGGATTTTTTATTGGAAAAACTGAAGGAAAAGTCATAGGAACAGTAATTCAGATCCCGCAGCTGACTTACATGTTAAAAACACTGATGATGAGTCTTGATAAGAAATAAAAAATTACTGGTTTTGAAATATGGTGTCCCGGGCTGAAGACTACAAAAAAATAATGCAGGTCGCCGATACGATGAAAACGTTTCGGAAAAAAGGTGAGCTCGGCCGTTTTCTGGCAGAAGAGCTTCTTAAGTATCATATGCATGATCTCCAGATAATTGCTGCAAGAGCAAGGGATGAGATAGATATACTTCCGATGCCGTACAGGGAAAAATTCAGACCACATGCGAAGAAATGGTTCTTCGGGCGCTATCACAGACTTATTCTTAATTACCGGGAGGGTAAGTTTGAAAAGAGCAATGAGCCGATTACAGATTTAAAGACCTATCTTGAATTCTGCGACATGATACCAAAGGGCTGCTTTGACCCGGATAAAGAGAAACACAGACTTGTCGAAGAAAAAAAAGCGCCTTATTACGATCTCTTCTACTACCTCCTGAGTGCATTCGCAATGTTTGTCACAGATGAGCCGGGCCATCCTGTGGGAACACCTTTTCCCGGCGGTTTTGAGGTTACAAAAAATGAAAACGGATTTTTCTGCCCGATACGTGATAAGGAAGAGGAAATATTCCATTCAATATGCAACTTCTGTCCTGCAAAACAGGACGAAAAAAACCTCTGAAATAATTATTTATTATTCTTTTTAGGCCACTTCATAACCCATTTTGTTCCGTTATCTCCTGAAAAAGAGACAGTTCCCATAAGCTGGAGTCTGACAATATTTGAGATTACTTTCATTCCAAGTGTAGAGGACTCCTCCGGAACAATATTTTTTGGAATACCGCAGCCGTCATCTGCAATAACAAGAGAATAATCATTCCCGTCACACTGCATATCAATTGTAATTTTACCCTCAGACATGCCGGAAAATGCGTATTTCATCGAATTAGTCAGTATTTCATTTATAACAAGGCTGCAGGGAATTGCAGAGTTTATGTCAATAATACACCCGGAAGTATCTATATCAAGAGAGATCACTGCAGCGGGTGAATAGGAGATAAGAACAGACTCAAAGAGGCTTCTGAAGTGCTCATCAGCATCCATCCCTGCAACATTTTCGGAATGATAGAGGCTTTCGTGAACGATAACCATCGACTGAATTCTGTTTTCCGCCTCATTTAAAAAGTTCAGTGCATCCTCATCCTTTATTCTGCTCTTTTCAATCTCAAGGATTCCGGATATGACGGCAAGATTGTTTTTCACCCTGTGATGAACCTCCTGGAGAAGAACATTCTTCTCCTCAAGTGACTTTCTTAAGTTCTCCTTTGTCATCTTTATATCAGTAATATCCTGCATTACACCAAGTATTATAGCAGAATCATTTTTTGGGTCCTTTATCGCCACCTTGCTTACTATCATATTTCGCGGGCTTCTGTTTTTAAAGGAAAGTCCGGATTCATATATCTGTATTCCTGACATCGAAAGGGTCATATCATCTCTTTTGGTCTGTTCGGCAGCTGATTTCTCATCTAAAAATTCAGATGCGGTTTTTCCTAAAATGAAATCCTTTTTCTTTCCCAGCAGATTTGCAAATGCCCGGTTGCAGCCGATATATACACCGTTTTTATCTTTATAGTAAACAGGAAGGGGTATTGTTTCAAGGAGAGTTTCAAAAAATTTTGCCTGTTCTGCAATTTTTATCCCGGCATCGACATCCTTTGTAATATCAAGAATTGTTCCCAGGGAACGGATAATTTCCCCGCTTTCAGTTGTGTAGTGATGACATCTGGAATGAACCCATCTTTCCTCCCCGTCTCCTCTGATAATGATGTATTTCATAGAAAAGTCCTTTTTTTCATATACTGAACTTTCATATTCCAAAAGGTACTTCTCCTGATAATCAGGGTGAATGAATCTTTTAAAATCATCCGGGTTTATTGTCATATCAGAAGAGCGGGGTATCATAAATATCCTGAATGTCTCATCCGACCATGACTGAATACCGGTCGTTGCATCAATTTCCCAGTATCCGAGACGGGCAATCTTCTGGGACTCTTCCAGTTTCCACCTGTTCTCAAGGATCTTCTTTTCCACCTCCAGTCTGGTTTCAATATTATGGGCAACTGTTACGTGGACAGTTTTCTTCCCGGTCTCATAAGTATGGGTACTTAATTCAAACGGAACTTTCGTGCCGTCTTTTTTCGCAATCATTACATTGAATGAATCAGGATAATTGAAACCGTGATACTGTCCGGCAAGGCTTACTTTTTCCCTGTCTTCAGGTACGGCAAGATCTTTTAAAGATAGTTCCAGGAATTCCTTCTTTTTATACCCAAGTGAGTCACAGGCCATAACATTACAGTCTGTAATATTTTCGGTATATCTGTCATTATCTGTTTCACTTACAAAAATCGCATCCGAGAGATTGTTAAAGAGATTAAGATATCTGATCTTCTCAGAATACATCTGCTTTGAAAGATAAGAGACCACTCCGCCGGTGATAATAAAAATTAAGATTCTTACGACAGCATCAACATATAAACCGGAGACCGGTTCAATCATTATCCAAAACGTAATAAAATACGATATTGAGATGATTGTGGCAAACATGACACCTTTTCCGGGATATCTGTAGGCAAAAAGAATTATCGGGATATATAACAGACTCGGAAAGACTGTTACCCGGGATATGTTATGGAATACCAAAATTATAAAAAAAGAAAGAAAAGTACTGATAATTATTCCATAATCAAGGATATTGTAACCTTTCCGGCACAATTTATCTATCTTCCAAAAGGCATTCGTATTATTATCCAACTCACATATCCCCCATAGTATATGGTTTTCAAAGAGAAATTTACAGATAATTTACCAGTTATAAACTCTGCAAAAAATTATTGTCCCCCCGCAAAAAACCTGAACACTTTTTTTGATTATTTCTACCGGAAAGGCAGTCAGCTAATTCTAAACTTATGCATAACAATAATATAAACTATATCCTGATTTTTATTTTAATAAAAAACCCCGTTTAAAAAAGATTTTTTAGCTATATATCTGCAAAATCCCATATTTCATGGCTTTTTCCCGGGATTTTACATTTTGGTATTATTATCATTTATCAGGGAATCATTTATGATTTCATTTGTCCTACATTTTAAACAGTAAATATGTACAAACCTCAATTAAATCCCGGAGAAGAAATTATCAGAATTTCACCGGATGTCACTGTAAAAAACGCTTCTTTTGACGCAGTTCTTACAAATAAAAGAATAATTTTTGCAAAAAAAACAGATGATCTCTATGAGAAAAAAGAGCTTGTATTTCCCCTAAATCTTGTAAGGAGATTTGAGCCCCGGGCTGATCAGGCAGGAACACCGACAATTGAATTTTCAATCCAAAAGCCGGCCGGAGATCTTGGGGATCTTATCTTAAGATTCACCCAGACAGGAGATTACCGCTATTCAGAAAGAGACGACTGGATTGAAAAATTAAAACGGGTAGCCCCTCCCGAACCTGATATGCGGTCACCGGTTTCAGGTTTTCAGCCGCAGCAGAGACCATCGCAGACTCCGCCGTATACACCACAGTATGAAGATATTCCCGGAAGAGACCAGGGATTCACCAATGCCCCCTATCCTCCCCCCGGGGAAAGATTTGGCCAGGTGCCGCAACCTGAGCCACAGCAATATGGTGAACAGACACGTTATCCTCCACAGGGGATGCCGCCTGTTATGCCCGGAGAAGACAGAATACCACCCAGGCCCCCTCAAAGAATGCCTGTACCGCCGGCAAATGAGCAGCAGGCCTCCCGGGCCCCGTCTTTCTGCCGTTTTTGCGGCGCAAACATGCCTGCAGGGTCAATGTTCTGCCCTTCATGCGGTAAAAAGGCTGAGGCAGCAGCAACACCGGCACAACAGGAATACGCAAGACCCCCCGCGCCACCTTCAGGGCAGCGTCCGCCTGTTCCTCCGGTCTCAGACCCTTATGCACAAAGAAGACCACCGGCACCACCATATGGTGCACCGGCGGGGGGAATCACTCTTGCAGACGACCCTGATTACATGAATTTAAAGAGGCAGGCGAGAGGAAAACCACCAAAGCAGAGCAGAACACCATCTCCGGGTAAAATTCAAAAAGAACAGCAGAAAGCATACCGCCTTGCCGAAAAGCAGAGGTTAAAAGATGCAAAACTTGCTGAACGGGAACACAAAAAAGGGAGGAGAGGATCAGGGAGAGAGGATTACGATCCTTACGGCTACAAAGAGAGCAGAATACCGGAAGGTCTTCCGAAGATTCTGGGAATCATTGTGGCAGTCGTTGTTGTTCTTGCAGTGGCTGCATACGCTGTTAACAGCGGAATGCTGGCAGGTTCCGGATCATCTGCTGCGCCATCAGGTACTGCTGCAACAGTTTCACCCACAACTTCGACCGGCTCTGCTACCGGCGGCACAACCACCGTCTCTGAGAGCTTTGGAACATGGAATATTCAGATAATCTATTCAGGGGAATGGTCGGGAAGCTACACAGTAAACGGAGTTACAACAACAATAACAGATGATGAAGGATTAACTGAGATGTTTGGTTATAAGCAGATCACACTTAACAGTCCTTCAGGAACAATTGAGGTGAAAGCTACAAAAGAAGACAGCGGAACAGGTGTTTTAATGGTCGACATTATAAACCAGAAGGGAAAATACGCTGCATCCGAGAGCACAGGCTCTGAATACGGAACAGTTACCGCATCCGCAACAGTATCATAATAACCATAACCTATACAATCACTTTTTTTCTACTATCAGCACAAACTAATTATAAATACCCGGAGTTTTTTTTAAAATGTACAAAATCGTCCTGCTTCGCCATGGTGAAAGCGTTTGGAACAAGGAGAACCGTTTTACGGGCTGGACTGATGTTGATCTCTCAGAGAAGGGTCTTTTGGAGGCACATTCGGCCGGAGAACTTCTGAAAAAAGAGGGCTACACATTTGACATGGCGTACACATCTGTTCTGAAACGGGCAATAAGAACGCTGTGGATAACACTTGATGAGATGGATCTCATGTGGATTCCCGTTGTCCGCTCATGGAGACTAAATGAACGCCATTACGGAGCGCTTCAGGGACTCAACAAGGCAGAAACCGCTGCAAAATACGGCGACGACCAGGTCTTTATATGGCGCAGGAGTTATACCACGCCCCCTGATAAGCTGACACAGGATGACCCGCGAAATCCGGCAAACGACAGACGCTATAATGAACTCAGACCTGAGGAGATGCCGCTTACAGAGTGTCTTAAGGATACAGTTGCAAGGGTTTTGCCAATCTGGGAGAAAGAGATTGCAACTTCTGTAAAATCAGGGAAAAGAATCTTAATAGCCGCCCACGGAAACAGCATAAGAGCGCTTGTAAAAATTATTGATGAGGTCTCGGATGACGATATTGCGCAGGTGAACATCCCGACAGGAGTTCCTCTTGTGTACGAACTTGATGAAAACCTAAAACCACTCCGTCATTATTTCCTCGGGGATCAGGAAGCGATAAAAGCCGCAATGGATGCCGTTTCAAAACAGGGAAAGGCAGAAAAATAATTTTTTTTGAAAAATTTTTTTCCTTTTTTATTTTTGACTTTTTCAGGATAAATGGGTCATTAAATAGAGATATTCCTTGTAAAAACCATATAATCTCCCGATCTCTGTTCTGAAAAATTCCGTTCCCGGAATTCCAAATATCTTTGTTCCGGGCACAGTGAGAGCGGAATTTACAGCAGTGGTTGTGACTTCTGTGGTATCAATGTCATAAGTGGGAGCCGCAGTCGTTGCGGTGGATTTAGGGGTTGCGGTGAGTGTCGGTGTATCAGTTGAAACCTCAATATAATCTTCTTTGGTTAAACTATCCTTATATCCATCCGGCCCTGTGATTGTCAGTTTTATATCATATAATCCTGGATATCGGAAAATATGTTCAGGATTTGCAGTATCATCACTTTTACCATCCCCAAACGTCCAGTAATATGAAGTTATATCTCCTGTTGAAGTACTTGTGAATTTTACAGTCAGAGGTCCTTTTCCTGAACGCTGATCAGAATCTGCATAAAATGAAGCTGTCAGATTTTTAACAACAATATTCCTCTCATCCGTACTTGACTTTCCGTTTCCTGTCGCTGTGAGCACAACAGTATAATTGCCAGGCTTTTGGAAAGTGTGCTCTGGATTCTGATCATCGGAGAGAGAAGTATAATCACCAAAATTCCAGCTCCATCCGGAAATGTTTCCTGCCGCAATTGTCGACTGGTCAGTAAATTTAACAGACAAAGGTGCCTTTCCTGTGGTAACATTAGTAGTGAATAATGCAACAGGCCAGGGTTTTGTGACAATAATGTCCTTTGAAGGTGTACTTGTCTCTCCAATACCCCGGGTCACAGTCAGTACAACTGAATAAACATCATCTGTTTCAAATGTGTGAGTGACAGTGGCGGTTGCAGGATTGTCATCACTTTGATCCCCAAAAGTCCAGCCCGTTATAAGATGCCTCCCCAGAGTTGTATCTTCAAAAGTAACCGTCAGAGGATAAGATCCTGATGTGACAGACGCAGTAAAAGATCCTATCAATTCCGGCTCTTCAAGAGTTATCAATCGGGATGTACTAACAGTCCCCCCTCCGTATGTCTCATCTTTTGTCACATTTAATGCAATCATGTATTCAAGTGGTTCACTTATTGAAGGAAAAGAATCTGCAGAATATGTATGAGTCACAGTCTGGCCTGTTCCAACAGCACTCCCGTCTCCAAAATTCCATACCCACTGACTGTCTTCTGTTGCAGTAGCATCTGAAATTGAACCTGTAAACGTAACTTCAAGATATGAATCATTATTGATATTTCCCTGCTGTTCTGCAAATGAAACATCAGCCGCCGACGCACAGCCTGCCATTAAAGCCAGTGCAATAAAAAAGGTAACAAAAATCCGGAATCTTATCTCACGCACCTCCGAATATCGCAAAACTACTCTCTCCTGATATTATAAAGAAATAAAATACTATCAGTGCCAGAACGGCAGGAATTGCGGCTGCAATCAGAGCCTGCATCCCCGACAGGTCATATGTCTCACCAATACCTGTAAACTGGAGATAAAATGCCCATAAAGGCATCAGAAATATTCCGATAACCGGAATTATCCCGCCCGCAATAAAAGCAACAGATGAGTACATTGCAATTCTTATGCCGTCATTTATCTCACTTCTGTACCCGAGTATCCCCACACTCAAATGCAGAAGTACTCCGTAAATCAGCGTCATTACAGCAAGAAATACAGCCATCTCAACTGCGAAGAAGAACGCTGTCCCAAATTCCGCAAATGTACTCAGAACAGGATATGTTGCCGGATCTAAGGACTTTGTATACCAGTTTAAAAACAGGGTATTTCCCAGCGCAAATATCAGAATTGAGATTATAAAGACCGGCGCTGCATCAACTGCATCCTGCCCCTTTGTCATCTGATATGTACGGCCCGGTGATGTGATGAATCCGATAAGTCTTCCGGCAGCGGAATTCTCTGACATGAGCGGCCCTCCGCCACTCTTTCCAAAGATATCCTCTCCGGCAGGCTTTCGTCTTCTTGGCGCCTTTTTGACCCTCGCCTTTTTTTTGGGAGCCCTTCTTTTCTGAGGTGCCGGTGCATACATCGTATCACTCCCGTATGGATCACCGGCACCATAAGGTTCAGAGTCAATAATTCCACCCGAAGACATGGAATAATCAGGATTTGGTGCATGTGACTGTGGATTAGGGATGTGATCTGCTATAGAAGAACCACAGTTTCCGCAGAATTTCGAACCGGGGGGAAGAGGGGCGTTGCACTGCGGACATACATCCGGAGAACCTCCAAAACCGGGTGGTCTTGCAGAAAAACCTCCCTGAGGCGGGACAAATCCTGACTGCGGGGTGCATTCGGCTTCTGTCGGCCTGTAAAGTTCACCCACGCTTCCGGTTGCAAGAATATCCTGAATTGCACGGGTCCAGGTCTCACGCTCACCCCACCGGTTTTTGTCATACCATTGTGAAAATTTAAGAACCATTCTCCTGATATTGCCGTTCTGGGCTTCAACAAGAAGAGCTATTGCAGGCTCTCCCTGATCTCCGGTTTCGCCCTCGGCACTTCTGACTGCCGCCAGCGGAATAGAAGACGGCTTATTGGTACGGTTTGGATCTGTAAGTGTAATCTTTTCGATTGTAAGAGAGACTGTATATTCCTGTGATTTTACTACCACATTTGCAGCAGTAAGAATGGCATCTCCGGGACCCCGTGCCGGTGCCTGTCCGAAATCTCCGGGATTCTGATATGGCTGACCCGGCTGACTCTGCTGACCAAAGCCAAAATCTCCCCCTGGAAATCCGGACTGCGGGGGCTTTGGTGCAGTTCTGACAGTCGTCCGGGATTCTGATATGACACCCTCAAGAACTTTTTTCAGCTGATCGCGTTCCTTATCCCTGATTCCGGAAAATTCCTGTGTGAAGGCAATTACCATCTTCTTCTGGCTGCCGTCAGGTGCTGAAAGGGATAGTTTGAGCACAGGATCGTCTGCAAAATTCGTTCCCTTACCTACTGAGCGGATTACCTGAAGTGGAACAATAACAGGAGATGTTTTTCCGCCATTGTCCTTTAATAATAAAAGCCTCTTATTCGTCAGAAACAATCTGAAATCTATTGATTTCACTTCTACATTTGGTATTTCGGCGAGAACACCCTCATCACCATCCAAATCAGGAAGATTCGTTATGATCACCCATATATATTATCCGTATACGGAGAGGACACTTCGTCCCCCGCATTGTTATTTACAGCTAATCTCAGAAGATATCTTCTTTACAATGAAAAACAACTGCGACATCTTTTAGCAGGCAACTCATGAAACGGGCGTTTCAAAAGTATTTCATTAAAAATTCAAAATGTCTTATGCTCTTATTATAATGAAATAGTTCTCTTCCGGAATTATGAATAGATTTGTATTTATAGATAAAAGGGTTTGCTGTCGAAAAGAAAGGATTAAACCCCTTCTGACATTCACAGAGAATATACGCCGGATTAATCCCTGACAAATCCCCAGGTATTAAAGACCCTTGTTTGGGATTTTTCTGAACTCTAAAAATCCCCCACTCTCAGCAATGTATATCTTTTTGGAAATGGATTAGATTATTATGAAGCAGAATATTATATCCGGAATGCTTGTGCTTGCTATCGCCTCTTTATGCGCATTATCGGCTCCTGCCGGTGCTGTCGGCGGTGATCAGGCATGGTACAACGTCCACTGCAATATAGATGGTGCAAACGTCTACTTCGACGGCAACTACATGGGCCAGACAGCTGCCGGTGTCCTTTCTGTCGGAGTTTATACTACAGGAACACCTTATTCACAGGTTTCTGTTCAGAAATCCGGATATTACACAGGCACAACAAACCTTCCTGCAACACCTGCTGCGGGACAGACTGCCGACGTATATGTAACACTGAATCCAATGCCAACAACAAGTCCCACAGGCTCTGATACCGGCGGATTATACATAACAACCTCACCAACAGGTGCAAGAATCCACTTAAACAACGTCTACCAGGGAGTATCCCCTATCTCACTTTCAGGACTCAGACCTGATACATACACTGTGGAAGCGGAAATGAGCGGATATGAGACTGCACAGACAAGTGTTTCTGTCTCCGGCGGATATACGCAAAACGTCTTTCTGAGTCTTTCATCACCGGGATCGGTATCAGTGACCTCCGAACCCACAGATGCCTATGTTTCAGTAAACGGAAAAAATGTCGGAAAGACTCCTTATGTTATCACCGGCCTTTCATCAGGAAGCCATGAGATAGTGGTCTCAAAGAACGGGTACTACAACTACAAAAAGACTGTAAATGTAATCGAGGGAACACAGCTCTCAGTCTATGCAGTCCTAAACCCGATATCGGTCAACAACGAGATACTTGTGACATCCGATCCTTACGGGGCAAAGATCTTTTTAGACGGAGTCTATGTCGGGGAGACGATGAACGGTGTCTCATATCCTGTGGAAAACGTTGCACAGGGACAGCATCAGGTAAAACTGACGCTTTCAGGATATCCCGACTACGTCACATATGTGACAATGACAGGGACACCTGTTAATGTCTTTGCTGAAATGGG
The DNA here is from genome assembly GCF_055145805.1 of Methanomicrobium sp. Classification (NCBI taxonomy): domain Archaea; kingdom Methanobacteriati; phylum Methanobacteriota; class Methanomicrobia; order Methanomicrobiales; family Methanomicrobiaceae; genus Methanomicrobium; species Methanomicrobium sp. The sequence goes on from NZ_JBSREC010000057.1 coordinate 12,267, forward strand.
ATCAACTCCTTCCACAAATACAGGCTCACTGACAGTATCCTCAACACCAACAGGTGCAATGATATTTTTGGATGATGTGTACACCGGAACACTGACCCCTTATACAAAAACCGGTGTTTCGCCCGGAGAGCACACGGTAATGCTGCGTCTCTCGGGATATTCAGATACATACTCTAAAATTACAGTATATGCAGGACAGACAGCAACTCTTTCCATGGGACTTGTGCCTGCGGGTTCAGGCAGTACGACACCTGTTCCAACACAGTCGTCTCCCGGATTTATTGCAGTTCTTGCTTTTTCAGGAATATTTGCGGCATATATTGTGATGAAAAAACAATAACCTCCCCCCTTACTTTTTTTAAATTTTAAAACACCGGTTTCATCATCAGTTATATATCCGGCGAGAGTTATCTAAGGATAAATAACGGAGGGGTTGTAATGTCAGAAATCCGGAATAATAAAGACGGATACAGGGAGCTTGATTCAGAGGAAAGAAGGATTATAATCAATAAAGGAACCGAGCTTCCGTTCAGGGGAAAATATTTTGATTTTTTTGAGGACGGAATCTACACCTGCAAAAGATGCGGTGCAATGCTTTACTCATCAAAGGATAAGTTCAAATGCGGATGCGGGTGGCCTTCATTTGACGATTGCATGAAGGGAGCAGTGAAAAAATCCGAGGACGCTGACGGAGTCAGAACAGAGATTTTATGTGCAAACTGCGGTGCCCATCTGGGTCATGTATTCAAAGGCGAGCACTTAACGCCCAGAAACATAAGGCACTGCGTAAACTCGGTTTCACTTTTATTCATTCCAAAAAATCAGATTAATTTTGGAGAGGCTTATTTTGCCGGAGGATGCTTCTGGGGAGTGCAATTCTGCATGGAAGATATTGACGGCGTTATTTCAACATCAGTCGGTTATATGGGAGGAAATGTGTTAGATCCAACTTATTCAGACGTATGCACCGGAAAGACAGGCCATGCCGAGACAGTCTTTGTCTGCTATGACCCTGTAAGAATTACGTTTGAGACACTCACAAAACACTTCTTTGAGATTCATGATCCGACACAGACTGACGGACAGGGCCCTGATGTAGGAAGCCAGTACAGATCGGCGATATTCTACACAAACAACGAGGATAAAAAAGCTGCGGAAAAGCTCAAAAAAAGACTTGAAGACAAGGGTCTTTTTATTGCGACGATAATTGAACCGGCCGGGCATTTCTGGAAGGCTGAGGACTACCACCAGGATTATTTTAAAAACAAGGGAATAAATCACAGCTGCCATATTCCCGTCTTTAAGTGGGACGGACCTTAAAAAACCAAATCCGTTTCATACAGCATTAAAAATGAGTCATTTTAATTACATTTAAGGGAAGAATATCTTTCCCTGAAAAAATACCGGACAGCACAGTGAAAAGACAAACGATGATTAAAAACAATAAAATTCTTCTTTTTACAATAGCCCTTGCAGCTTTTATGGGCTCGCTTGACGTAACAATAGTCAATATTGCCCTTCCTTCAATATCGTCGGGCTACGGAATATCAACCGGACTTGTAAGCTGGGTATCCCTTGTATATCTAATTGTTCTGAGCAGTTTCATGCTCATGTCCGGAAAAATTGCTGCCAGCTGCGGATATAAAAAGATGTTTGTCCGGGGATTTGTTATATTTACGACAGGCTCACTTCTATGCGGCGTTGCCCCTCTTATATTCAGTGCATTTCTGCCTCTCATTCTTTTCAGGATTTTTCAGGCGCTCGGGGCATCTGTAATGTCCGCTCTTGCACCGGGAATGGTTGCACTTTATCTTCCCGGGGATATGAGGACGAAAGGTCTTTCCTTCATTGTAATTATGGCATCGGCAGGACTTGCGGCAGGACCTTTCCTCGGAGGCATTCTCACAGAGTATGCCGGATGGCACTGGGTTTTTTTAATAAACGTGCCTGTCGGAATTCTGGCAGTAATATGCGGAGTCCTTCTTATTCCAAAAGACACTGCCACGGGAAGTTTAAAGGGTTTTGATGTTGCAGGCTCCTTTCTGATTTTATTATCTCTTTCCGCCGGTATATTTGCGGTTAACATGGGCAGTGAGCTCGGATGGAATTCAATTATCATAACAGGCGCAGCACTTATATCAGTAATATCCCTTGTATTATTTTACTTAAATGAGAGAAAGCACAAAAATCCGCTGCTTGACCTGAAGATGTTTAAAAGCAGGGCTTTTTCTTATGCAAACTCCGCTGCCCTGATAATAATGCTCGTATTTACCGGAGCATCATTTTTATTCCCGTTCTATCTTGAATACATAGAAGGACTCAGCCCGTCAGTATCCGGAATTATACTCATAATACCATCGGCTGCAATGATTGCAGGCGGCGTTCTTGCAGGAGTTATCTCTGATAAGGCGGGCAGCAGAAACCTGTGTACCGCATCGGCCGTTCTCTGCGGCATATCCTTTGTCCTGTTCACAATGCTCTCTGATGTCACATCATATCTCTTCCTCTTTTCAGGTCTGTTTCTGCTCGGACTCTCAACAGGAATATTTATTCCGGCAAACAGCAGCCTCCTGTTTTCACATTCAAAGGATTATGAGCCGGGGGTTGTATCGGCACTCATGGTAACTGTAAGGGATACAGGTGCATCATTTGGTGTCGCCGTCTTTGAAACGGTGTTTGCTGCAGTCATCTATTCTAAAATATCAGCAGCAGGAATCACGGGTACTGCTCCTGATATGATAAACACAGAAATTCTTGCAGAAGGATTTAAGTACACATTCCTGGCAGGTGCAGTTATCTGTATTCTCGCAGTTATATTCTCATTATATGCAAAAGTGCCGGATGAAAAAAAGACTGAAAAATTAGTGAATCATTAAAGGGAATATTATTCAGAGTAAATCTTTTCAGGAATCTCAATTACGAATTTTACTCCCTGCCCAAAAATACCGGTTTCATGAATTTCAAGACCTGTAATTGAAAGAATCTCCCTTATAAGAAACAGACCAAGGCCTGTGTTTTTGCCGTAACCCTGTTTGAAGATTATGCTTTTTTCCTCATCTTTGATACCGACACCGTCATCCTCATATATGAGTCTGATTCCATGCGGTGTTTTCTCAGAATATAGGAATATTTTTGATATTTTCCTGCCGTACCTGACTGAATTTTCAATGAGATTGTAAAATACCTTTTCAAGAAGGGGATCAGCAAAAATTTTCAGATTCCCGCACCGGTTTACAATATTTATCCCTTTCAGATCAAGGCTTTTTTCTGCCATTTCTATCAGATCTGTCACATTCTGCCATTTCGGTGCCTGGAGGCCAACATCCTGATAATCTCTTGTAAAGCTTATCTGGTGATATATGGTGTCTGCCGCTGCCTTCTGCTTTTCAAGGAAAACTCTCTTTTCTCCATCTTCTGAAAGATCCAGAGATATTTCAAGATATCCCTGGAGAATTGTCATCTGATTGAGGATATCATGCCTCGTAATGCTGTTTAAAAGATTTATTTTTTTATTCGCCTCAATCAGACTCTTTTCAGTGATCTTCTGATCAGTTACATTTGTTGATACAACAGTTACAGCAACCACATCACCTGTTGAAATATCCTTAACGGGGCAGAATCTTCTTGTAAAATGCGAGTTTCCGGACAGATACTCATCTTTTAGCAGCTCACCGGTTTCAAAGACCTGACTTACTATACGGGAGAAATTCTCATTCTTGCCTTTGGGATGAAACTCATCATAGCTTCTTCCGATGAATGTATCTTCAGAGTTTATCCCGAGTCTTTGCAGATGTTGTGTGTTAATTGAAAGATATTTGCAGTTCTCATCGACTATGTATATCGAATCATCCTCAATATCCCCGGCTGTTTCTGTTATATCCTTTGAAATAACACTGGATGCAATTATCTTTTCGTCATTTATACTTCTTACAGGACTGAAAACCCGGATATATTTCCTGTCGCCTTTTTCATATATCTCCTCAAATTCTTCTCCGGTAGAAAATACTTTAAAGACTTTGTCTGAGAACCTTTCGGACTCTTCAGGAGTATGAAAATCCCCATACCTTATGCCCCTGTACATTTCACTCGTTCTGCCAATTCTCTCAAGATGTTTTTGATTCATGAAAAGGTATCGGCAGTCCGCATCCACCATATATATTGAGTCGTCCATGGACTCGATTAGTGAGCGGTATTTTGCCTCATGGAAATTATCATCGTTTCTGCCTCCTTTATGAGTCGCAGCCATGGATATTATCTCTTCAAGCCTGTTTACCTGTTCAGAAAAGTTCTGGTTTTTAAGCAAAAAATAATCAACACCCTCGTTTATGGCATCGACTGCAATTTTATCCCTGCATAATCCGCTTAAAAGAATAAACGGAACTTCACTCCCGGATTCTCTTAGATTCCTGAGAAGCTCAATACCAGTCATCCCGGGTATATTGTAATCCGAAATTATCGCATCAAAATCAGATTCAGAGACTTTTTTGATGGCCTCATGTGGAGAAGTGCAACACTCAAGCTTTATATCCCCGTTATTCTTCCCGATAAGCCCTTCAAAAAGCTCCAGAACAACCGGCTCATCGTCAACAACAAGAACAGACTTCAAAATTAAACCTCAGAATTTTTTAAAATTTTAAATTTATTCAAAATTTTAATTGGTTTTTTACAAAGATAAAATTTGAGTTTGTTCATAATCAAAGAAAAATTAAAGTCAGGGAAAGCTATTTCTTCTCGTTTTGCATGAAAGGAGAAGAAATATTGATTGAAGTTTATTTCTTCTTTAAGGGAATTTATCCCTTAAAATTTGTAAAATAGTTCTGTATATGCCCTTGCTTTTTTCTCTTATCACGCTGTTTTTTGGTATAAAGAAGCATTGACTCGGGAGACTGTTTTGCCGGACAGAAGGGGCATATTGAATATATAACATCGTCTGCCTTATCCCTTACAGGACAGTAATATGTTTTGTAATCCTTCTCCACCTCATGCCTGCCCGGGAAAGGCGTTCCGACAGGATGGCCCGGCTCTTCCAGTACAAACATCCTGAAACCGGCCAGAAGAAATTTCAGAAATAAAAGCTGCGGATCGCCCTTTGAAGCCTTTGCCCTGCATGCCTCAGGAACCATAAGCCAGTACTGGGAAGACTCTTTTACAGGTGCCGAACGATAATCCGAATAATTCCTCTTATCTTTCATAATTCTTATATTGTGATGTGTGTCGAATATCTGCTCATGCATCTTTTTTAAGAGTTTTCTCCTGTAATTCTCATTGATATGGATGGTTTTTTCTGTTATATTTTCCATCATATGGCGGAGGGCTTTTAGGGGAAACTTTTCAACCTCACATCCGATCACATCAATCAGCTGGTTTTTTGAATTTGCCTCTGAAAGAACAGTGCAGACAATTGTAATATTATGAATATTTTCGGAGTATTTTGAGAGAACCGGACCTGCATCCTTAATATCAACACCCGATGTTCTCAAAAGAAGAGAATATGCCAGAGCGTCATCTCTCTCTTTTTTTTTCTTCTTATCATCTCTGTCTAAAATAATTCCAAATAAAGACCGGAACCTCAAACCCTCTGCCACCTCTTAATTTAATATCTGTATGATTTTTAGGTTTTTACTCTTTTTCCTAATAATACCAATCTTTTTCTTATTTTATGCAGACATTATGTAGATCTATGCAGACAAACGAATCCGAAGATTACCTTGAGGCAATAATTAATCACTCATTCATATCTATAACACAAAATTCCCTTGAGAATCTTTCAAAAGTTCTGGAAAAGAAACCTTTGGAGATAGAAAAGGATTTGTCTGAACTCCAAAAACTCGGATATCTGATAATCGGGGAAGACAAAAGTGTTACTCTGACAGACGAGGGAAGAAAAACCGGAGAATGTATAATAAAAAAACACCGCGTTTTAGAGTCATTCTTAACAGAAATGCTTGGGATGGAGCCTGATGCCGCGTCAAAGGAGGCATGCACACTTGAACACGGCGCATCAGACGATACAATAAAACGTCTCCAAAACTATCTCGGAGGTCCCGGCAGATGCAGAAGACAGAGAAAGGAAAATGAAGGATTCTGTTATGCAGATAACTGTTCGGGCTCTCCTCTTACATGTTTTTTTGAGAATGATACAGTAAAGATACTCTGCACAAAAGGGGGTCCGGGACGCACAAACAGACTTCATGATCTCGGAGTGATACCGAAAGAGACGATAAAAATTAAACGAAGGCTCTCGAACGGGGCGATGGTTGTCACAATCAAATCATGCGAAGTGGCATTAAGTCCCGAGATTGCATCATCGGTCTTTGTTGAGAAAATATAAATAATAAAATAAAAAGGAGGACTTTTTTTGAAATTTGGTCTTATCGGGAATCCTAATGTGGGAAAATCCTTAATTTTCAACATTCTTACCGGAATCGGTGTTGAGATCTCAAACTTTCCCGGAACAACTATCGGAATGTATTCCGGAAACGTCTGCTATCAGCGTGAAAAATTTGAAGTCGTTGATTTTCCCGGTGTTTACTCACTGGACGGACTATCAGAGGAAGAATCAGAAGTCCGCCGCTGTCTCATAAACAAAGATGTTGACACGTTAATTGCAGTACTTGACGCAAATCACCTTGAGAGAAATCTCTACCTGCTGTTGCAGATTGCCGAGTTTGGGATTCCCACAGTTGTTGTCTTAAATATGACAGACGAGGCAGAAAAGAAGGGGCTTTTTATTGATACAGAAAAACTCTCTGAAATACTCGGATGTGATGTTCTTGCAACAGCCGCTATTGAAGGGAGAAATATTGAAAAGATAATTCCCCTGGCTATTGAGAAGTCATGCACACCAAAACACAGCGTACCTTATGACAAACATATAGAGGCAGCTGTGAGAAGTCTTGAAAAGATTGGCGGCTGTGAGAGAGTCGAGGCACTTTTATCAATTCTGGGAATAGGAGAAGATGAAGAACTAATAGATTCTGCAAAGACAATTTCAAAAGAGATTGAAGAGCAGCACAGGATGTCAGTCCACCAGATTATTGCCGCAAACAGGCATAATGACGCCAAAAATATTGCAGATAAAGTGGCAAAACATGGAGAGTCAAAAATTACGGGAAACATCGACAGACTCCTTACAAGAACAATTCCCGGTGTGCCGATTATGGCAGTTGTTCTCATATCAACGCTTCTTTGTGTATTTATTATCGGATCATTTTTAGAAGAGATAATAGTCGGATTGTTTGATGAATTTTTGATTGCGCCAATGTACACACTTGGTCTTTCACCTTTCTGGGAGCAGATTGCATTCTCGCTTTTGATTGCAGTTGAGGCAGGACTCGGTATTGCATTTCCGTTTGTCTTTGTTTTCTATATGATTGTATCAGTCCTTGAAGACACCGGCTATATGACAAGGGCGGCATTTCTCGCTGACAGGGCAATGCACAAAGTCGGGATGCACGGGCAGGCCTTAATTCCGATGGTTCTCGGATTCGGATGCAACGTTCCGGCCATAATGAGTATCAGGCAGCTTTCAAAGAGAGAGAGATTTATTGCATCATTTCTTATCACAATGGTTCCGTGTTCTGCCAGAACCGTGATAATAGCCGGAATTGTGGCAGTATTTGTCGGAATCACAGCAGCTCTTTCGATATACCTTCTGGTATTCGTTTTAATAATCCTCACAGGATTTGTCCTCACAAGATTTGCCCCCGGTGATCAGTTCGGGATGATTCTTGAGATGGTTCCGATGAGAAAACCGAGACTTAAGCAGACCCTCCAGAGGGCGTGGCTCAGAATGAAGGAATTTTTATTCATAGCAATGCCGCTTCTGCTTGTAAGCAGCGTTTTTCTGGGAGTGTTACAATACACAGGCGCAATACAGGCATTTCAGGACATATTTGCGCTGTATATGGAATCTCTCCTCGGCCTTCCCGCTTATGCCTCAACATCACTTCTCTTTGGAATACTAAGAAAGGAGATGGCATTTGAGACACTTGCAATACTGGCAGGAACAGCAGATTTGGGATCTGTAATGACTTCGGCACAGCTGTACATATTTGCAGTTGTGAGTGTCCTCTTTGTCCCGTGCATATCAACAATAGCTGTTCTTTACAAAGAGATGGGACTTAAGATTGCGTTTATGGTGTCTTTCTACACGCTATGTCTCGGACTTTGTGCAGGAATAATTCTGAATTTTCTTTTTTCAGTGATTTAGAGTGGAAATATTCTCATCTCATTTTGCTCTTTTAACAAAACAGTATACAACCGGCCCATTCGTCAGAAATATAGCCAAAAAGAACCAAAAAGGATTTAAGATGAACAGATCTGTAAAAAAAACAAGAATATTCGGGTGTGGAAATCCTCTTATGGGAAATGACGGAGCCGGAGTGCGCACTATACAAAGACTCAGAGAGATAAGGCCTGATCTTGATCTGGTGGATGGCGGAACAGGAGGTCTGGGTCTTATCGGGGATATGGACGGGTTTGACCGGATTATAATTGTTGATGCCATGCTTGGAATCGGGAAGAAAAAAGGCGATATCAAAATATTTTATGATACTCCGCCTGTGATTCCGTCCACAATGTCTCTTCATGACGCAGGAATATCCGAGGTTATTGAGGTTGCAAAGGAGATTATTCCGGGAATTGAGATAATAACCATAGGAATTGAGGTTGATTTCGTTGAAGAGTACAGCGAGGATATCGACCCCGAGGTTATGGAGGGAATTGAGAAAGCATGCGGGAGTATAATAAAGATTTTTGAAAAATAAAATAGCTTTTTAAAAAAAAACACAAATCTCCGTTTTTTATAATCAAAAACAGATTATTATCTATAAATTTTTTACAAAAATAAAATAAGAAGATTAATATTAGTGATTATACATCAGTGATCATTATGCAACTGCCAAGGGGCAGATTTGAACGGTTTGTTCGCAATGTTACAATAAGGGATATTTTCAACGAACTTGGTGAAAACAAATTTTCCGGTTGCTGTTCGGGAATATTCGGAGAATCTCAGGGGGAGCTGATCTTTGATCAGGGAGAAACAATTCTTGCTGAATCTCAGGACAATTCAGGTTCAAAAGTCCTCTTTGAAATTTTTTCCGATCCGGACGGCCTTGTTACGGCAGAGTTGTCAGTGTACAATGAGTCACAGATCAAACTTTCAAAAGAGTTTAATCCGAAGTTTCTAATAAGCCAGGAAGATTTTAATTTGGCAGTTTCATCACTTTGCGCAGAAAAATTATCCAAAAAAAAGGAAACTGAGCGAAAAGAAAAGCCTGCTTCAAAAAGTCCAAAAACTGAACGAAAAGAAAAGTCTGCTTTTATAAGTCCGAAAACAAAGCCCGCAGAGTCTGCCGGCAGTATTCAGGACGAAAAAGCCGGTGAAAAAAAGGAAGAGGAAGAGGGGGAATTTGAGCTTTCACTCAATGAATCCGATCTTGAATCAATAAACAAGAACTTCCGTGAGAATGCAAGGGAAATTCTGAAGAGAATCCATCTTGACCATCTTATTGAAAATGAAAAATCCGGAGACAAAGAAGAATGAACATTGATCCAACAATATATGCAAATCTGATGCTTACAGCTATTGCAGTATTACTGTTTTTATTATTTTTAACAGGCATTCTGATCCTGGTCCGCCTTAAAAAGGCATTTCCTGTTAAAATTGAGGAAAAAACAGAGAAGCTGCTCAAAAAGGCACAGAAAGGAGTTATTAACGAGGAACCAAAGGAAGAAGAAAAAGAGGAGGAATCTGATCCCTCAAAGATGTACAGGGACAAATCCATTGAACAGAATTTAATTGAGCTTTTTAAGCACTATAGTCTGACCTCTTTTACAATGGCAACATCTGACGGCCTTGTGATAAGTTCAACCGATCCAAATCCTGACGAGGATGCGGCAAATTACAGTTATCTGTATCTTCAGGGAGAGCAGCCCGAGTCTGCAAATGTAAGATTAATAGGGGTTCCCCATAAGGGAGGAACAGTTGTGGGAATAATTAAATCCGAAGATGACCTGTCTGAGAAAGATCTTGTTTTAATTGAACGTGATATCAGATATATTCTCAGAAGAAATCTTTAAAAATTGTATATTTTAGGGGTTAAAAAATATATGACAACCGTATTTACAATTGCATCTGGCAAAGGGGGTACAGGAAAGACCACAGTTACTTCAAATCTGGGTTCCATGCTTGCCTACCACAAGAAAAAAACATATATCCTGGACTCGGACATGGGGATGGCCAACCTGGGACTTGTTCTCGGCCTCGAAAATATGCCGATAACGCTTCATGAGGTGCTTGCAGGAAAAGCTGACATACATGAAGCAATATATGACGGTCCGTTCGGGGTTTCTGTTATACCGAGCGGACTTTCACTGGAGGGGTTTAAAAGCTCTGATCCCGGCCGGTTAAAAGATGTCTTAAATGATATAATTGATGAATGTGATTTCCTCATCATTGATGCCCCTGCAGGGATCAACCATGACGGAATCATCCCTCTCGCAGTTGCGGATGAGGTAATTCTGGTTGTAAACCCGGATATATCATCAATTGTTGATGCATTAAAAACAAAGATGCTCACCGAGATGATAGGGGGGAAAATCCGCGGTGCGATAATCAACCGTGTGGGTACTATTAATGATACAACAACACGTGACCAGATCGGAAAGATGCTGGGTGTCCCAATCATTGGAATGATACCTGAGGACATAAATGTCCGGCGTGCATCTGCAAGCCGCTCGCCTATTGTTGTAAAGTATCCGACATCGGATGCATCAAGAGCATTCAGACGTATTTCAAGCTCTATTATCGGAATAGATTACAAAGAGGACGATTTGAAAATAGCAAAAAAGAAAGAAAAATTCATAGAAAGATTTGCAAAAGCATTATTCCCCGGAGGTAAAGATGTCAATTGATGTTGTTTTAATTTTAGGACTCGCAGTTTTAAACCTGATATTTCTCTTTATAATATATGTAATGTATGTCCGCATCCGCCAGCTTTTAAAAGATGTAACAGACTTAAAATCAAGAATGGAATTCTCTGACAACGAAATTGAAATTTTAGCCGAAGCTGTTCGCGGAATTAGCGGGATGAAGTGATTTTATAAAAAATCTTCTTTGGTGGTGAAAAAACATGATAGAGATACATGTAGATAAAGATTCATGCGTCGGATGCGGTCTGTGCGTTAAGGACTGCCCGATGAACGTTTATGAACTAATAGACGAACAAAGCGTCCCGGTAAGACCACAGGACTGTATGGGATGTCTTTCCTGTCACGAGATATGTCCTGCACAGGCCCTTGAACATAAGGGAATTTACGCTGCAAAAAGGCACTATATCGACATCAGGGTATGTGAAATGTTAAAGAAGGTGATATGACTATGACTGCAAGTTACATTGACGAACTACATGACAAGTTTAATTCGGACATTACATACAAATCCGAGGATATCCCTCTCCAGTGCATCCCTCCGGCAAAGGAGATGGAGGCGACACTTCACGGCGTTATGAAGCTAAACGGTCTTGTTATCCGTTCCTTAGAGGAGATTGCGGGAAGAGGCGCAAATGCGGTAACATTCAGGGCAGGAAAGAAATTCGGCCATGAAGTTGCCAAATACTTCCAGAAAAGAGAGGATATTGAAGATGCACTCCATGAACTCTCTGACCTGCTTCAGGGACAATACAGCTTTGAGGTCTGGAAACCGGCAGACAGCGACACCTTCATAATAGAAGAAAACGGTGAGAGATTTATCTATCTCGTATTCCATGACTGTATCGTGAGACAGACCCTCAGAAGAAACGGCCAGGAGCAGGAAGGGCCTTTGTGCCAGACTCTCTGCGGATATGTTGTCGGAGCAATAGAAGAGATCACAGGTTCCCGTGTAAAGCTTGATATAATGCATACCGGACCGAACGCATGCTTAAAAAAGCTTATTTTAAAGTAAGGTGTGGTAAATTATGAAGATAGCAATAGAGGAACTTGCAGGATGTTCAGGATGCACAATTGCGGTTTTGGACCTGCATGAAAAAATACTTGACCTTCTAAAAGATGCAGAGATTGTTTACTCACCTGTAGTAATGGATGTAAAAGAGCCGCCCGAAGATGTGGATGTCGGATTTGTAACAGGCTGTGTCAGAAACGAGGAGAATCAGGAGAGACTTCTAAAAATGAGAGCCAGGTCAAAGATTCTGATCGCACTTGGCACATGCGCCTGCTACGGAGGAATATCCGGCCTTTCCATGCTCAGCAGCAATGAGGATCTCTTAAACACAGTTTACAGAGAGGTTGATACTGTAAAAGAGGACGGAAAGATCCCGACTGATGTCCCTCCGTTTACATACAGGGCATTTGCCCTCGGAGATCTTGTGAAGATGGACTATTACATCACAGGATGCCCTCCAAAAGAGCAGTTTTTAAGCCAGATTCTCCCGGCACTTATTAAAGGAGACACACTTGAACTTTCCAGAAAATCTGTCTGCTCCGAGTGCGACAGAAAGATGGGCTCTGTTGAGAACTGGACACTTAAACGACGCTATGAAGGAACACCTGACAGGGAGCACTGCCTTTTGGGACAGGGATATCTCTGCCTGGGCCCTGTAACCTTCGGAAGATGCGGTGCATCATGTCCGAAGAACAATATCCCCTGCCACGGATGCAACGGGCCGTCCCTAGATATATTAAGAGAGCCCTGCCGTGACCTGCACAATATGATGGTCAGAAGAATATGTGATCTGACTGACAGACCACAAAAAGAGATTGAATCCGAGCTCTATGATGTTGCACACACGATGTATCCGTTTACAATCGGCAGTCTGATCATGGAGGACAAGGAAAATTCCAAGATACGTGATCTTGTAAAGGAGAGAAGCGGATGAGAGAGATTACAATAAACCCTGTTACAAGAATAGAAGGGCATGCGAATGTCAGAATTAACTTAGACGATCAGAACAATGTGAATTCAGCGCATTTCCAGGTTGTCGAACTGAGGGGATTTGAGAAATTTCTGATAGGTTCTGCCGTTGAGGAAGCACCGAGGATCACACCAAGAATATGCGGAATCTGCCCGGCCTCACATCACCTTGCCTCAGCAAAGGCATGCGATCAGATATTCGGAGCAACACTTCCGGAGACAGGAAAAAAACTCCGTGAACTTTTGATGCTTGGCCAGTTCATCCACTCGCATTCACTTCATTTCTTCATGCTTGCGGCACCTGACTTTCTTGTGGGGCATGATGCACCTGCTGCAGACAGAAGTGTTATAGGACTTGTCAAAAAGGCACCTGAACTCGCTAAAAAAGCAATAGAAATCAGAAAATTCGGCCAGAGACTTACAGAGGCAATCGGAGGAAAACCGATTCACCCGACAACATGCATACCCGGCGGAATATCCCACCCCCTCACTGAACAGAAGAGAGCTGAAATGCTGGCTATGGCAAACAGTTCACTTGTCATTGCCAAAGAGGGATGGGATACTGCAAAGACCATCCTTGACGAGACAGACCAGAGCTTTGGTTCAGTTGAAACCGCATTCATGGGAATGTCTGATAACGGCAGATTCTCAATCTATGACGGACCTGTGGAAATTGTCGGCAAAGGAAGAGAAAATCTCGGAACTATCTCAGATGTTGATTATCTCAACCATATTGAGGAGTATTCCGAAGACTGGTCATACCTTAAATTTGCAAGGTTAAAGTCGCAGGAATTCTACCGTGTCGGCCCGCTTGCAAGGTTGAACATAGCAAAAGAGATGGGAACTCCGCTTGCGGATGCGGCTCTTTCGGAGTACAGAAGTACTTTTGGTGACTTTACACAGACAACCCTTGCTTACAATCTTGCACGCTATATAGAGATTCTCTACTGCTGTGAAAAAGCGGTCGCAATGCTTTCAGAGTCCTCAATATGCGGAACCGATATACGCACCATGGTTGACGCCATTGTAAACTCAAGGGGCGTAGGCATAGTGGAGGCGCCAAGAGGAACTCTTATTCATGATTATTCTGTCGATGAGAAGGGCTTTATCACAAAATGCAACTTAATTGTCGCAACCTGCCAGAACAACTATGGTATGGACAGAGGTGTTGAGGATGTCGCGAGAAAGGTTATTGAGAACGGTGTCTTAACAGAAAGTGCGGCAAATAAAATTGAGATGGTAATCAGGGCATACGATCCCTGTATATCCTGTGCAACCCATGCAATAGGAAAGATGCCGATTTCAATCGAAATTAACCGCAACAATAAATAATTCAGACGGATATAAGGAGATTTAGGTATTATGTTAAAACAGATTCTGAGTGAGTTTTTGCAGCTTGACGGCGTCACAGCCGCAGTTGTTGCAGGCAGAGACGGTTTTGTAATTGAAAGTGCTGTATCAGGTGATGTGGATATTGAAGCTCTTGGCGCAATGGCATCAACAGGTCTTGGAACATCCGAGGCGATGAGCAGGGAACTTGGAAAAGAGATTATGAATCAGATCATTGTCGAGATGGAGGAAGGTCCGATTCTAATTGCTCCCCTGTCTGATGATGAACTGATAGCGATTGTTGCACAGGAGGGCGTAAACATCGGCCGTCTCAGATATGAGCTCAAGAAAAACCGTGATAGAATAATGGCTGCATTATGAACCCTGGTCTTCCTGCAGGAGAGCGTATTGCGGCGATACAGATCTCGCTTGCCAGGCTCTTTGAGTTCAGTCCGGATTTTACCGGCTATGTAAAGGCAGAAGTAGAAAAAGGCGGGGGTTTTCTTCTTGTTGAGAAGGGAAAACCGGTTGCCGGAGGCTTTATCGCAGGGGATCTGAAGTTATCCGGTAAGGATGCATACAGGACGATGCTAAAGGAGGAGACAGTGAACTGTGTCCTCAGTACATACACACCGGAAGAGCTTGAAACTGCAAAGGCAGAAATCATGGATGATTTCGGTATCCCTGAAGAGGATGAGGAAGAAAAAGAGGTTGTTGGCGACAGCGTTTTATCTCCGGAAACTCTTCAGAGTGTGATGCGTCAGCCGGGAGTCCAGGGAGTTTCTGTTTTCTTTGAGGGTTTTGCTCTCCAGTCAGTAGGAGATGCTGATTTTGAGCATGTCGCTGCGGTTGCAGAGGATTTAGTCCGTGCCGGAAGCAAAATGACAGAAGATCTGATGATGGGAGACCTAAACCAGCTTCTTTTGGAAACTCCCAAAGGTAAACTGATAGTAACTCCAATAAATGAACTTTTCATCTGCGTTCTTGCCGATACAAATGCAAACCTGGGCCTTATCAGACTTGCTTTGCAGACAATAAAATTCGATCTGAGTGAAGCCCGGAAATCCGAAGAATCAGAAGAAGAATAATATACGGAGTCTTTTTCTCCGGGCTTTTTTTTATAGATTTATTCTGACAGTCTTTAATGCCGGTCTTACTTCCAGTGAGACGTCGAAATTTTTAACAGAATGTGTAAGTGCTCCCATGCTTATTCTGTCTACACCTGTAACTGCATAAGAGAGAATATTCTCCTCTGTTATTCCCCCCGAAACCTCAATTAAAATATTTTTGCGAAGTCCCCTTTCCCAAAGGGCATCTATTGTTTCTTTTATTTTTTCAGGCGGCATGTTGTCAAGCATTATTATATCTGCACCACACTCTGCCGCTGTTATTGCATCCGCAATGCTTTCGGCCTCGACTTCTGTCTTTTTATATGCCGTGTATTCATGAGCCCTTTTTACCGCCTCTTTTAAGGGGCAGAGTGCAAGGTGATTATCCTTTATTAAAAATCCGTCAGAGAGGCTGTACCTGTGAGGATCCCCTCCGCCAAGTATTATCGCCTTTTTGTCATACTCACGAAAACCGGGCGATGTCTTTCTTGTGCCTGCAACATTTGCGGACGGGTTTTTGGTCCTGATTAAATCTGACAGCTCTCTTGTTTTTGTTGCAATGCCGCTCATTCTGCCGATTATATTCAGAGCAGTCCTTTCAATTAAAAGAATTGTGGCTGCATCTCCTGAGAGCTCAATTAAGACATCACCGGGTTTTACCCTGTCTGAGTCTTTCCGTTTTTGCTCGCACTCAACTCCGAAATGTGTGAAGAGGGATTCTGCCTCTGCGAGTCCTGCAATGATTCCGGCATCTTTTGCAATGATTACTGCGCTGATTACCTTCTTTGGAACAACGGCACCGGATGTGATATCGCCGCCTGCTATATCCTCTTCAAGGTAAAAGAGAAGTTTCTGTGAGATTACCATTATATCAGCCCTTAATTTTTATCATCCGCTCAATTGCAGATTTTGCCCCTTTTATTACATCTTTCGGAAGGTCTATCTCCGGTTTTTCGTCTTCGAGCGCTTTTTTGAGAATTTCTAAGGTTATCAGCTTCATGTCCTTACAGACAATTGTTTCAAAGCCTGAAAATTCCTTTTCGGGAAACTCTTTTCTGAGACGATGAACCATGTCCTTTTCGGTTAAAACCGCCCATTTATCCGACCGGTATGCCTCTTTTATCATCTGGCCGGTTGATGCCACAAGGTCGCATTCATCCCTTATGGCTTTGGGGCATTCGGGGTGACAGACAACAGTGTAGCCGTCTCTTTTTGCATCCGCTGCCAAAGATGGAGAAATATCGGCATGTACCGGACAGTTCCCCCATTCTGGAAGCGGGATTATTGTTTTTCCGGGCAGATTTTCCGCGACCCATGATGCAAGGTTTGAGTCCGGCCCGAAGAGTATTGTGTCTGATTTTAATGATTTGCAGACTGAGACTGCATTTGCGGATGTGCATGTGATATCTGCCTCAGCTTTTGCTTCTGCGGTTGAATTTACATAGAGGACAACTTCAGCATCCGGGTATTTCTTTTTTGCATCTCTGACCATACCGGCTGTTAAGTAGTCTGCAAGGGGGCATCCGGCATCCTCTGCAGGGATTATCACCTTCTTTTCAGGATTTAGGATTTTGGCGGTCTCTGCCATGAACATGACACCGCAGATTACTATTATCTCCTCTTCTGCCTTCTTTGCCAGTATTGCAAGTTCAAGGCTGTCGCCTGTATAATCAGCCAGGTCCTGTATCTCAGGCGGCTGGTAGTTGTGCGCAAGTATTACGGCATTTTTATCTTTTTTTAACCGTCTGATATCTTCTGCTATGGTCATAATCTTTTTTTGATTTTTTCAGGTTCCTATTACCATCGGCTTTTCCAGGTTTTTTAAGAGCGTTATAACGGAGAGAGCCGCAAGGTAGCTTGTTGCAGGATTCTGCGGGCAGGGATTGTTTTTAATCCTCAGGTAGAAGTCCCCGAAATCGCCCTCGACAAATATCTCATGGATATTTCTTGTTATATCGGGATCTGCCCAGAGTTCAACCTCGGCATCGTGGCCTGTTGCAAGTTCAAGAGCAACTGCGACGTTGATGTTTTTCGGAAACCGCTTTATGCACTCATCAGCTCTTCCCGAGAATACGAGAGTCTTTTTGTCTGTTTCTATACGCAAAGAAGCCGGGTTTTTCGTTGTTCTTAAAAGAAGCTTTGAGATTCCGGAGATCTGGCCTATCTTTAAGTTGTCAAGGCCCATTATTGCGCCGCTCGGGATTCTTATCTTTTTTCCGGCTCTCTCTGCTGTCGATAAGAGGGTGTTTTTAAAATCCTTATCGGCAAAAGCGCCGACTGAAAGAATGACGATATCTTTTCCGGACCTTAAGACATCTTCAGCATGTTCATATACTGCTGCGACCGATGCAGCCTCAACTATTATATCCAAATCCTGAGCTAAAAAATCCTCAAAATTCTCAAAAGCCGGAGCTCCGGTTATTTCTGAGAGATGCTCTGCATGTGAGTGTACGGAGTCAAAAAGCGCCGTTATATTGATGCCGTTATCATCACCGGCAATTACCTCTGCAACATTTCCGCAACCAAGCAGACCGACCCGGATCATTGTATTAATTTAGTGGTGACTGAAGGTTAATCTTTTTTATGATAGGTTTTTGTGCATTTTTGATTGGGAAAATTAGTTTGTTATTTTATCAGGTGAGATTGCTGCTGAAAATTATGGGAAATATCAAAGACTCCGTGCCTCAAAGCCGCGGACATCAGTCAGATAGTCACAGGTCTGAAAAAGGGAGTATGATTTCAATCCTGTTGCTGAATGTAACTGAGAACGGGAATGAGAATCTCCCTGTTTGCCGCCCCTATATCTCCAAGTGAATTCAGATTGATAGTCAATGCAGTCTCTTCCTCTTCCCAGTAGTACCACATAGTATATGATCCCGGATATCCTCCGGTATGTCCCCATAGCGTTACATTCATTGAAGAGTTAGTGATGCGTCCGTATCCAAGTCCATACTCCATTTTGTTAATCGCTTTCATCTCCTGGAGCGATTTGGGACTTATGATCTTCGCATCTTCAAGTAAAAGATGGAATCTGTTCATGTCGGACGGTGTACTAACGATATCCCCTGCCCCCCTGTCAAACTGAATATACAGGTTTGAAAAATCGGGCAGTTCTCCGTCAACATACTCTTCTCCCGGGCACCCCATATGTGGTCCGGGGATGCTGTTGGTCCGGTGGATGAAGGTCTGATTCATGCCTGCCGGCACAAGAATTGCTCTGGTGATGTAGTCCTCATACGGTGTCTGGGCCGCCTGGTCAATGATCAGGGTGAGGAGTATATAATTCACATTCGAATATTCATAGTCCGAACCCGGTTCAAATAGCGGGCTCGCATTGATTCCCTGCCACATCCCGTACTGGTAAGGAACCGGAAGATCTGGTTCGGGGTATTCAGTTCGGATGATCTCATCTTCGTTGTAATCAGCAATACCACTCGTATGGTCAAGGAGCTGCCGTATGGTAATCCCGGAGGAGTACGGTATTTTTTCTGCGATCTCTGCAGGCAGCCATTGATCGATAGGATCATCAAGACATAATTTTCCCTCTTCACTGAGTTTCAGTATGGCAGTGCTGGTGAAGGTTTTGGTGACACTGGCGATAATAAAACGCATATCAGGCGTTGCAGGAACCGGGGGAGAAAGGGAGGCATTCCCGGCGGCAGAACTCCAGATCCATTCAGGTGTTGAAATTTCGATTAATAATCCCGGTACCCCGGTCGTTTCCAGACCTGTTGTAACAATATTCTGTAGTCCGGAGCTGATATCATCCGGAGGAGGCGGGAGGGGGGTATCCTCTGTGGGTGAAGTAATTTCAGAATCAACCGATTTTGAAATACATCCGCATGAAAGAATCAGTCCGAAGATGATGACACACAGAACATATGTATGCACCCGGCTGATGTCCGTAAAATTCATATGCTACATTTGAATGATTTTTGTATATATATTCTCATTTTCCGGCGGAGGATGTGATATTTATATCGCCCGCAGAGTGTTTCGGGTGTGCCGGGAGTTACTATGCAACGCTGTTTTACGAGACGATGCACTGAACGAATACCTGAGAGAATCTGAACAGACCCTCACCCGACAATCATCTTTTTCGCAGACTTTAGAATCCTGGCAGGCATCTCTTCATCCATTCTCCATCTGATATTCATTGGGCGGCTTTTTGTGTGACTTACATATCCTGCTGTTCCAGGACAGATATAGGGCTGTGCTCGATTATTCACCTCTTTATACTCTCTTAAAAGGAGAAGAACTTTGGAACCCTCTGAGTCATAACTGATGTATCTTTTACCTGTCGGAGAATTCTCAGAGGTTTTACTCTGGGATTGCCAGTTAAAAAGAGTCTCATTTACGGCAAAATCCTCAGACCGGTTATTTGGATAATACAGTGCAATTACCTCAAAAATATTTATCAGCCCCTGTGTCAATTAACCAGTATGGAGGATAAAGAAAAGATTTTTTCCATCCTTAACAGGAAAGACTCAATATTTTTACTTGTGCTTGGTATAATACTGGTCTTCTTCTCACTCACCTCACTGTACAGCTTTCTCCTCTTCCATACACTTTCCGAACTCTTCAGCATCGTTATCGCAGCGGCGATATTCATAATCGCATGGAACAGCCGGGATTATATAGACAATAAATACCTGCTTTTTATCGGTATTGCATACCTGTTTATCGGCGGAATTGATCTGCTGCATACGCTGGCGTATAAGGGGATGAATATTTTTGCCGGATTTGATGCAAATCTTCCCACACAGCTATGGATTGCCGGAAGGTATCTTGAGGCGGCAACTCTTATCGCAGCAGCACTGCTAATCTCACGAAAGGTTGATGCATATAAAGAACTGGCTGTATATACTGCAATATTCTCTGCACTGTTGATCACAATATTTACAGGGTTATTCCCCGTCTGCTACATAGAAGGGCAGGGGCTTACAGCCTTTAAGATTGGAAGTGAATACTTAATCTGCCTGATGCTGGCCCTGGCAATATACCTTTTATACAGGCGAAAGGAGAATTTCGAACCGGGGATATTCAATTTAGTCATTATATCCATCTTCTTTACCATTCTTTCAGAGCTTGCATTCACTTTCTATGTCAGTGTATACGATTTTTCAAATCTTACAGGGCATCTCTTCAAGATTGTCTCATTCGCACTGATCTATTATGCACTTGTAGAATCAGGAATCAGGCGTCCACAGGAGATAATATTTAGGGAGCTTTCTCTAAAGGAGAAGGAACTCACAAAAGAGAAAGATAAACTTGAAATGTATCTTGAAGTGGCCGGAGTGATGTTTCTTGTTCTTGATGTAAAAGGAATCGTCAGACTGATAAATCCAAAAGGCTGCGAGATACTGGGGTATGAAGAGAGCGAGATAGTCGGTATGGATTTTATCGACAACATTATCCCTCCTGAAAAAAGGGATGAGGGGCTCAGGATGTTTTCAGTCGCAATGACAGGAGATATTGAATCCTACATATCTTTGGAATATGATGTTCTGACAAAAAACGGTGATATCAGAACACTCCTGTGGCAAAGCAGTCTGATAAGAGACGAAGAAGGAAATATCACAGGCACTCTCAGTTCAGGTGAGGATATAACCTCAAGAAAACAGGCCGAATCTCTCCTCCAGAGAACCCAGTTTGCATTTGATCACTCTCCGGACGAGATATATTATGTCAACAGTGAAGGTCAGCTTATATATGCAAATCTCCGGGCACGCGAATCATTCGGAATCGAATCTGATTTCCCCATAACTAAGACAATCTTTGATATCAACCCTGAGATTACGCAAGATCAGTGGAAGGATATCTGGTCTGAAATATTGAAAAAAGGCCGTTCTAGTTTTGAATCCGTACACAGACATCCTGACGGTACATCATATCCTGTGGATATACTTGAGTACTTAATCACACATGATGGAGTCAGATATTCCTGTACCATCGCCCGTGATATCACTGAGCGGAAAAATACACAGGAAGTGCTGCGCAAGAGTGAGGCTCACCTTCGTTCACTTCTGCAGAATATACCTGATCTAATCTGGCTTAAAGATCCGGACGGCATTTATCTGTCATGCAATACAACATTCGAACAATTTTTCGGTGCAAAAGAGAGTGAAATTGTAGGAAAATCAGATTATGATTTCATAGATAAAGTTCTCGCCGATTCCTTCCGTAAAAATGATATTAATGCTATGAAAGCCGGAAAACCCACAATAAATGAGGAATGGATCACTTTTGCCAGCGACGGACATCGTGCATACCTTGAAACCATAAAGACGCCGGTGAATGATGAAAACGGAGTTTTGATCGGCGTTCTGGGAATCGGGCGGGATATAACTGAGCGCAAAGAGGCAGAGGATGCCCTTCTGGAGTCCAAAGCACAGCTTACCAAACTTATTGGGGATCTCAAAATCATCATCGAAAATGCTCCGGCTATGATCTGGTACAAGGATACAGAGAATAATTTTGTCAGGGTAAACCCGGCAGTTGCAAAGACTTTCGGGAGGTCGGTCAAAGAGATTGAAGGAAAAAATGCCTCTTATCTCTTCCCCTCACTTTCGGATGCGTACTACAAAGACGATCTTGAGGTAATAACGTCAAAAAAACCCAAACTTGGTATTATAGAACCGCTGACAACAGCAGCCGGAGAGAGTCTGTGGGTTCAGACAGATAAGATCCCGCTTTCAGACGAGAATGGCAATGTTTACGGCGTCCTTTTGTTCACTATAGACATCACTGAGCGGAAAAAGGCTGAAGATGCCTTAAAAGAGGTAAACAAGAAACTTAACATGCTCTCAAGCATAACCCGCCATGATATCCTCAATCAGATTACTGTTGCCGCAGGATACATGGAGATGCTGCAGCTCGACAAAGCAATTCCAAAGGATACAAAAGCCGAAAAATATATCGATAATGTTTCAGTGGCCATTGAGACAATAAAAAAGGAGATCATCTTTACCGGATATTACAAGGATCTCGGTGAGCAGGCTCCGCAATGGTTTGATGTGGGGAGTATTATTACGGCAACTCAGGAAAGCTTCAGATTTGACGGGGTGAAGCTTCGAAACGATATCAAAAATACTGAGATATTTGCCGACCCGCTCTTTGAAAAAGTAATCTTCAACCTGATTGATAATGCTATAAAGCATGGCGAAACTATCAGCGAGATCTCATTTTTCACAGATGGTACTCCGGATGAACTTGTAATTGTCTGCGAGGATGACGGAATGGGGATTCCGAGTGAAGCAAAAGAGAAGATCTTTAAGAGAGAGTATTTCAAAAATTCCGGACTGGGGCTCTTCCTTTCAAGGGAAATTCTTGCTATTACCGGCCTTATAATTACAGAGACTGGAATATTCGGCGAGGGTGCAAGGTTTGAAATCCATGTGCCAAAAGGAAAGTACAGGGAGATATCGCCTTCTGATGATGAGAGGAAATGAGGATGACAAAAGAAGATAAAATACCGGAGGAAGATCCAGTGTCCGGCAGAATCGGAAAAATCAGGGTTCTGTATATGGATACCGGCAACTCATTTCCTGAGACAGGAAAACTTCTCCCTGAGCAGGGCGGGGAATTTGAGGTTACAATATGCGGGAATTTAGCAGATGCGGCAGAATTTCTTTTAAAAAAGCCGTTTGATGCAATCATATCTGATTTTCAGATGCCCGACTGTGACTGTCTCAAACTGCTACGCAAAATCCGTGAAAAGGGGGATAATACACCATTTATAATATTCACCGGAAAAGGTCACGAAGATGTCATCATTGAAGCATTCAACAGTGGTGCTGACTATTATATCCAGAAGAAAGGCGATAAAAAAGCAGAGTTTGCCGAACTCTTCCGTAAGATTAAATCAATTGTTTCAAAAAGACGGAATGATATTCTTATTAACTCCTTTTTTTATTCGCACTCTGATCTGATGTTTGTCAAGGATGAGAAACTGAGATACATAATTTTCAATGATACAACCCTGAACTTCTTCGGGCTTAAAAGAGAGGAGCTGCTCTATAAGACAGATTTTGAACTTATGGACTCTTACGCTGCCGCAAAATGCCTTGAATCTGATAAAAACGCGATTGAGACAGGTAAAAAAGTTGTTTCCGAGGAGATTGTTGGTGACCGGGTTTTTGAAACAATAAAATTCCCTCTTGAAATTGCTGACAAAAAGACAGGAGTAGGCGGGGTGATAAGGGATATCACTGATCAGATACGGGCAGGAGAAAGTCTTAGAAAGATAGAGGACTTAAACCAGCACATTATTGACGCCATCCCGGACATTCTTATCCGCTGCAGGGGAGACGGAACTCTGACTGACATCAGGGCACCGGATGAGAGCCTTCTTTTAGCCCCCAAATCAGAGAGCATCGGAAAAACTGTAACTGATATGATTCCGGGTGATTTGGGAGTATTACTTATGAAAACAATCCGTTCTGCACTGAATAGTAAAAGAATGGAGAGGGTTGAATATTCCTTCCCTCATCATGGAGGACTCTCGTATTATGAGGCTCGCATAATACCATATCTTGAGGATGAGGTCATAGCACTCATACGGGATATAACCGACCAAAGAGAGGCTGAAGAAGAACTTAAAAGAAAGAATGAAGAGCTTGCAGCCGCAGAAGAGGAGCTCAGAGAACAGCTTGATGAAATCCTGCAGGCTCAGGAGATGCTTAAGGAAAATGAGGCATACATCAGGACTGTGCTTGACAATATCCCTGTCGGAATAGCTGTTAATTCTGTCAGTCCTGAGATTAACTTTGAATATTTCAACCGGAATTTCCTGAAGTTTTACCGGATAACGGCAGAAGAGCTTAAAAAATCTGATTCATTCTGGGATATTGTCTATAAAGATCCGGTCTTTAAGGAAAAGTTAAAAGAAAGGGTTTTAAATGACTGTAACAGCGGAGATCCTGAAAAGATGCACTGGGAGAATATTCCAATAACCCGAACAGGAGAAGAGACATCCTTCATAAATGCGAGAAATATACCGCTCCCCAAAAAAGGCATGGTGATCTCTGTGGTCTGGGATGTGACTGAGAATAAAAAGGCGCAGGATGCTATAATGCATGAAACGGAACTATTCCTGCGGACATTTGAGTCAATTCAGGACGCTGCATTCGTCGTTGATGGCTATCCGGGCTCTATTCAGGCAGTAAATGAGGCTGCAATATCAGTTTTTGGATATAGCCGAAAGGAGATGACAGGACATACAACAGATTTCCTGCATGTGGACAATGAGTCACTTAAGAATTTCCACAGGCATATTTATCCATATCTCAAAAAGCACGAACCGGTCCCCCGGTTTGAATTTATGATGAAGCGAAAAGACGGAACTTTATTTCCAACTGAGCATTCTGTAACCCCTTTGTATGATTCGGCAGGAAATCTTACCGGACGGGTTTCTATTTTACGTGACATAACTGAAAGAGTAGAGGCGGAAAAGCGTGAAAAGGCAGCTTTTAGTCAGATAGAGGAGAATTTAGAGCAGTTTGCTACCTTAAACGATCAGATCAGAAATCCGCTTGCTGTTATTGCCGGCATTGTGGATCTTAAATGCCCTCAGTCATCTGAAAAGATATTTGAGCAGGTCAGAATAATTAACGATATTATCTCAATGCTGGATGCCGGATGGGTTAAATCTAAGAAGGTCTGGGATTTTTTAAAAGGTAATTACGGGATTGGAATAGAAAATATAGAGACTGAAACGGAGGAGAAATAAAAATGAAAGATATTCTGGTGGTAGATGACACCCCTGATGTCCTCTCTTTATATCAGGAATTATTAATAAATATGGGATTTTCAGTGAGAACAGCCGGTAATGGCAGTGAGACTTTTTCAGCCCTTGCTGAGAAGATCCCGGATCTTGTAATCCTGGATATCATGATGGAGCCAATGAGCGGATGGGAGGTTTTATCCCTGATTCGGGATGATTCACGCACCAAAAATGTTCCTGTGATTGTCCTCACAGGAAAGATTCCTCTTCCACAGGAGATTCTTAATTATGAGGGGATATTAAATGGATTTGCTATGAAGCCTCTTCGCATGAAAGAATTTGGAAGACTTGTCAGCGGATTTTTTGCTGAAGAGGACGATATTGCCACAAAGTGTGAAAAAGCCTTAAAATCCGGCGCAGATGAGGCAGCTGCAAGTGAATATGCCCGGCTTTGTAATAATGTCCGGGTACTTGATGAGATGTTTAACTGCCTTAAAAGGGTAATGGAGGCAGGTTCACCGGTAGAGGATAAAGGGGAGCTTTCTGAAATAGTCAGCCTTTTGGATGCGAAAAGAGCACGCCTCTCTGAGCTTGAGAAAATTATCAACTGATATTCTTTTAATTATGTAAAATAAGATAATCTGAACGTTTGATGGAATATGGGATTTTTTTAGTTAATGTTTTATTAAAGTCTCTTTAAAAAGCTGAAATTGTAATTCACTGGCAAATCAAAACCAAAAAGTTTATTTTCCCTTCAACATATTTTTAATTGGTCAGTTTCGCCTTATCAACCCCCCAAATATGATAAGGACGGATTGGCTGTCTTATTTCCCCCCTTTTTTTAATTAGATAAAACTGTTATACTTGTTCAATATACTAAATCTGAAAGTAAGATAGGATGCATTTTAAGATTATTAGACTGCAAAAATAAAATTAAAGTTAATTATTACACTCATTTGCATCTGTTTTAAGGATATCATCCTCTCCCGGCATAGTAATTTCATCTCTTTTAGAAGAATTAAAAAACCCGTATACCGCCGTTATCCGGTAGAACCCGGACATAACAACCAGGTAGATGTTTTCGGTAAATGCACCCTCAGGAACCCAGATAAGGTTTCCAAAAATCCGGCATGAAAAACCGAAACGCCTGACCTGAGAACTTTTTGCATTGATTCGGGCTGCACCGGATATTCCAAAGATAAACGCTGCTGACGGGAGTAAATGCAATTTCAAAGAAATCCGATGATATAGAATTAAGATCTGAATTCACCCGACAATCATCTTTTTCGCAAACTTTAGAATCCTGGCAGGCATCTCGTTATTCATTCTCCATATGATATTCATTGGGCGGCTTCCGGGCGTTATGTGTGCAGTGGATTTTGAGAGGGTGAGTGTTGAGCTTGGCCGGTGCGGTCTTTGTGATGAGGGGAAGGCTTTGTTTAGGTCTTGTGATCTAAAGCTTGCGATTTGTGAGAGGTGTTACGGGAGGCTTTTGAGGGAGGAGAATGAGGGTAAGGGGAATTTTTTAGGAAAATTAAGATTAAACTTAATATTTGATACAAATGCCGGACTGCTATTCAAAAGAAACCCGAAGCAGAGTGATGTCACACATCAAATCAAAAGACACCAAACCAGAGATTATCCTTAGAAAGTCACTTTGGTCTATGGGATGCAGAGGATACAGGCTGAAATCAGATCTTCCAGGAAAGCCCGATATTGTTTTTGCAAAATACAAAACTGCTGTTTTTGTCGATGGATGCTTCTGGCACAAGTGCCCCAAATGTTTTGTTGAGCCGAAATCCAATACAGAATACTGGCTACCTAAACTGAATCGAAATGTTGAGAGGGACCGAGCAAATAATCAAAAGCTTAAAGAGCTGGGGTGGACTGTCATCAGAATATGGGAGCATGAAATTAAGGAGAATGCTGATGATGCGGCAAAGAAAATAATTGTTGCTTTAAAAAAATAGAAATGAATTGCCTATAAAGATAATTATGATTTGTCCTCGTATTCTGCAAATAATTTCAAAATTTGAGTGAATATCACTTCAGATAATTTAGGAGGCACTGCCATTCCTATTTGTTTCCTCACACTTTCTTTTGAGCCTTCAAAAATAAAATCATCCGGAAACGTCTGAATTCTTGCACGTTCTCGATTTGTAAGGGCCCTGTTCTCTTTCCAGTGATAAACATGGGTTCCTCCGCCTCCACTGCCTGTTATTGTATAAGACGGCTTGTCCGGAACAAGCCGCTTATATATCTGGCTTAATCGTGCAGATTTAACATTAAGTTTAAGATCGTCAGGAAGGTTTGCAGTCCAGGCATTTTCTCCAGGTTTGATGTGCTTCAAACGCTCAACTACTGTTTTAGACTGCCTTGTTAATTCATTATTATATGCATCTTCAGAAATTGGCGGATTTTCCAAAGCATCCCTAGCTGAAATGAAATTATTAAGATGTGTGGGTTTTGGAATTTCATATTTGAAATCTAAACTCTTTTCAAAACCTACAATAATTATTCGATGCCGACATTGTGGTATGCCGTATTCCTCTGATTTGTAAAGATGAGTGTTTAAATTGTAGCCATTGCCTGCATTTTCAAGATCCTTCTTAATAACGTTTAGGGCATTGCCTGAAGAGGCCAAACCCCCTACATTTTCAGCAATAAAAATTTTAGGCTTAAAATGATCCAGCACTTTTAATCCATATGTATAAAGGGGGCCGTATTCGCCGTCAAATCCCTTTTTTTCACCTACAACACTAAAATCATTGCAGGGAAAACCATATGCAAAAGCATCAATATTGCTCAATGATTTAATATCCAGAGTTTTGACATCACTGCATATTACAGAATCAGGATTTTTAGAAGCGATATTCCTCCGATAGGTTTTGCAGGCATCGGCATTAAAGTCATTAGACCATTCATGCATAAATTTGTAAAGAGTGTTATCTGTTCTAAAAGAAGCTTTTGAGGCGCCCAATGCTAAACCGCCCGCTCCACAAAATAACTCTCCCAGCCTAAAAACCCGCTGTTTTCGCTTGTGTGATCCTGTCCTCATTACCACTATAGTTTGTACTTTTTAGTTACTTAAGAGAAGTGCATCGCAAATAAACATGAGATTCTTAGAAAGATTGATTGTACAAAAAAATAAACCTGAACAACAGATGCCGATGAATACTTGGATGGTTCCAAAAAACAAGAGAACTTTGTCACATATCCCAGGCACTTTAACTGCATTTGTTGCAGTCAATGAAGGAAAAGGCTGGGCAGGGAATCGGGAGATGCAGAGCAGATTTGAAAAACTGCTTGAACGTGCGGGATATAAAGGAGGAGGACAACAATACGATCCAAACAGCGGAGGTGCAAGGACATATGAAGCACAATTATCAGCTTTGGGTTTAATTTTTAAAGATAACACAGACGGGACAGAATGTTTCCGGACAACATTGGCAGGGCAGGCAATAATTGACGGGGCAAATCCAGTAGATATTCTGCAACACCAGCTTCTAAAATTTCAATATCCCTCACCATACAGCCTCCGGCAAAATGTTAATATAAACCCAGATTTTAAAATCAGGCCATTTTTGTTTGTTCTTCGGCTTTTACTTGACAATGAGATAAAATTTCTTGATCACAAAGAAATTGCTTTGTTTCTGCTTCCTTACGCAAAAAATGAAAAAGACCTTAATTCAATAAAAAAATCCATTTTAAAATACAGGGCGGATGGCCACTCTTATCAATATCCTGACACTTTCATGAAAGATACTTCTTCTGCAAGGACAACCAGACATACACTTGAACAAAGATTGAATTACCTCATGGACAAGGTAAATATTTTTGTGAATTATTTAGAAAGCTGTCAATTTATTGTTCGGCCCAATAAGTCAACAATAGAGATCGATTCTGATGGAGCAGTTATTGTTCAAAACTTCCTTAATAGCAATAAACCTCTAATTGATTCACCTGATGATCAGCTCAGATTCCAAAGAAGATATGGCATTGATCCAGATCATACTAAAGATACACGCAAATTTGACGCAAAAAATCCTATTTCTGAAGAAAATGTCAGTGAAAGGTGGATTATGGCTAAATTCTTTGATTTAGCTTCTGAAAGTCTGTATCCTGAGATTAATTCTGAATTAATTGACAAGTTGCATGAAAGTGTTGGATATCGCAAAGAAAAGATCCGAGAAGTTCTTGAAAAGAAGAGGCCTGACAGCTTGGTGTACTTTGAAGAGAATTACATAAATATGGCACATCAGGGGCAAAAAAATGCCATTGCATTTGAAACGGCCACAAAGGAAATATTCAGTAAAATATTAGGGTACAAAGCAAAACGTGTCGGTCAAATTAAACCAGTGGGAAGACCAGGCGGCAACCCCGATGTAATTATTATATCAGAATCTGACTTTTATTGTGGAATATTAGATTCAAAAGCTTACAATAGCTATTCATTAGAAAACGATCACAAAAATAGAATGCTTTATAATTACATTCCAAATATCAGTGAATATTCAGAAGGAACAGAGCTGAAATTCTTTACATATATCAGCGGCAATTTCTCATCATCTTTCAGCACATCAATTAAGAAGCTGGTTGCGGAAACATCAGATTATGAAAGCAAAAAGATTCACGGCAGTGGCATTACCGCAAAGAATTTGATTCGCCTTTGCCAAAGGGCAAAAAAGGAAACTATCAGTCATTCAGCATTGAAGGATTTGTTCAGCTGTGACTCAATAATTACAACCGCCGAAATTGAGGCAATAGCATAATGGGAGGGATTCACCCCCTCATCTCCACATAACTCATCCTCCCATGAACCCCATCCTTCTTCACAAGATCAACAAGCCGAAGCTCCTCTAATTTTTTAATATACTCAAAAAAGTAGGTGTAACCGATATTAAGCTAATCCTGTCTAAAAAAAATAAAAATTTATTATTAAACCTCATTCAGCCCTCAAAGCCTCAATCGGGTCAGGCTTCGATGCACTCCATGCAGGATATACACCTGATATCAGACATATCATAATTCCGATAAACATCCCTGCCGGGACATACATGATACTGCCAAACGAGAAGAAATACCCGGTTGTCCCGGGCATTCCAGGCGTTAAGAGATATCCTCCGGCAAAGCTGACTGCAGCGCCGATGCCTGAATTAAACCTGAAATTTCCTATTCTCAATGATATTATATTCTGCGGATTTTTGTAAGTCTCTTTTTAAGATTTTTTGGTCTGATTAAATCTTTTTAGTGTGGAGTTTTTTTGGATGCCGGAAATATTTCCGGCTTTATGGATGTTTTGCTATTTTTTTAGTTTTTACTCATGCGATTCTTCTGAAATGCACCGTCTCTGTTGCCACCATCTCCGGGGATAATTCCTGCATCGTCCAGAAGAGCTTTCATTAAGTCTCTGGCGGTATCATGATCGCCGGATTCAATGGCTGCACGGATATCTGTAGTGTCATAGCCCTGTGCATCAAGGTTGTCAAGCATTTTTTCAGGACCTGCACCGCAGCCTCTGTTGCCAGTATTTCCGGCCTCAAATCCTGCATCGTCCATAAGAGCTTTCATTAAGTCTCTGGCAGTATCATGATCGCCGGATTCAATGGCTGCACGGATATCTGTAGTATCATAGCCCTGTGCATCAAGGTTGTCCAGTATTCCAAAAGGACCCTGAGACTGCCTGTCTTCTGTTCCTGACATATTTGGAGCTGCTGCTGCAGGCATCATTACAAATGCCGAAATGCAAAGCATTGCCGCAAAAAACAGTCCTGTTATTTTTAAATTCTTTTTCATGGTTCATCTCCTCCTTACCGGAGTTATACCGGGATCAGAGGATAGTCGAATATCACGGGGATGTATTTCATCCTCCTCACCCATGTATAATATACTATACATTATGTTATTAAATGTATACTATAGGTCTGGTTATATGACCTATATGTAAAAACAGGATGACATGAAAAAAGAATGAAAAAAGCAATAACAGAGACAGGTAAAAATTTTTACTAAAGATCAGATGGTTTGATTAATTTAGAAGATTTTAGTCTATGACTCTGAAACACAGCGGCCATAATCCTCAAGCCATCTTGCATCAGGATTTTTCTTAAATATCATGAATTTCCCGATATTAACGGAGTCTGATGCCTGATGGTATTTCATATAGATAAAATTCTCATCAGCGGCAAGAATCTCAATCTTGCCGGTCTTATGCGACATTATGAATTTTGCCCTTTTTGCAAGCCCGGAACAGTTTATTTTGGCTTTTTTGATAAGTTCGCATGTCTCTTCAATCGGAACTGAAAAATGATGATTCCCGATTGTGGGTCTGCACTGGAACAGATAATACGGCGGGACGCCGATCTCCGCAAGTTTGTTTAAAAGTTCACATAAAACATCCGGATTATCATTAACCCCGCGTAATATCGGAGTCTGATTTGTAAGTATTGCACCGGCCTCTATGAAGGAGGATATTGCATCCACAGCAGCACCTGTTATTTCCCTCGGATGGGTAAAATGCGTCATAATATAAATCCGCCTCTCTTTTGTGCTGTATTTTTTAATAATTTCAAAAAGATGCGAATTGTCTGAGATACTTTGAGGATTAAAAGCAAGCATCCGTGTTCCTATACGGATGATTTTGACATGCTCTATATCCCTTAATTTCTGAATAATTGTCTCCAGTCTTGATGCCGGAAGCGTCAGAGGGTCTCCCCCGGTCAGAAGAACATTTGAGATTGAGGAATTATTTCTTATATATTCAATCTCTTTTAGGCAGTCACCGACAG
The DNA here is from genome assembly GCF_055145805.1 of Methanomicrobium sp. NCBI lineage: Archaea > Methanobacteriati > Methanobacteriota > Methanomicrobia > Methanomicrobiales > Methanomicrobiaceae > Methanomicrobium > Methanomicrobium sp. The sequence goes on from NZ_JBSREC010000057.1 coordinate 44,130, forward strand.
TCTCGGATTCTGCACCTGTGAATATACGTTTCCTGAAACAGTACCGGCAGACTCCTCCGCAGGAGTCGCTGACTATCATAAGAGCAGTCGGGCCGTATTTATGCTGTATTCCTTTTACAACGGTATTATCAGATTCACAGGACGGATCAAGGTCCCCTCGTGTGTCAAGTTCATCAGGAGAAGGTATTATAACACGGCGTATAGGATCATTTTTGTCATTCCAGTCAATAAGTGACAGATAATATTCATTTGAAAAGAAAGGATACATCTCCTCAACTTTTTTGAGCAGTTCAATGTCTTCTTCAGGTATCCCTGATATTTCTTCTATTTTTGTAATAATCCCGGGTAATGCCATAATTTCACCTGATTTTCTGTTTTTATTCTCATAATCTTCTAATTTTATCACGTTTTTGTTGCTAAATCTGATTCGTTTATCCGGTAATCTCGTCTTTATCTGAAAGGGCATATCACATAAATTTCATATTCCGGCCTGCACCAGACCTGAGCCCGCGCAGGTATGCACAGGGGAATTTTAAACGTAACCCTCAGACAGATTAGAGGTTATCTATGCGAATTTTTTAAGTCAAACCTCCAGGCTATAATTTCTGGTGCTTTTTTACCGGACTATTCGATAAATCATAAAGAGAAGATATCTGAAATTTGCCGTGGAAAATATATCAGCACACTTTTGGTTTGTAATAGGTCATTATAGAATATAAAAATATTCTAATTACTATTTCTTTGAAATGGTTGCAGGATGCCCGTATCATCATATGGCCGGCAATTAATACAGCAAATAGATAGGATTCAATAAAAAACGCAGATCTGACAGTAACGATTAAAATAACTAATAAAAATAACTCGCGTATATCATAACAGCATCTGACATCAAAATATACTCAAAAACAAAAAATCCAGACTTAACATTAACAAGTAAAAAAACACAAAAAAAGACTCTTCATCTCAATCAAAACAATTGCAGCCGTTTAGATGGACACGAAAATGCTTCCTGCATTTTCTCATCTTCACCAGGGCTCAGATTCCCAAAGAACTCGCGTATCTCATACAGGATATGATATCAGGATAACAAAAAATTGCAAAATATACCTGACAGTAACAAATAAAAAAACACAAAAAAAGACTCTTCATCTCAATCAAAACAATTGCAGCGTTAGATGGTCACGAAAATGCTTCCTGCATTTTCTCATCTTCACTTCGTTCAAATTCCCGAAGAACTCGCGTATCTCAGTACAGAACAAAAAAAACTTAACAGTAACAATTAAAAAAACTCACAAAAGAACTATTCCGAATCAAACAATTGCAGCGTTAGATGGTTCCCGAGAACTCGCGTATCTCAGTACAGCATCTGACGTAAACGGGCTTAACTGCCGGGTTCGGAATGAGTCCGGGTGTTGC